>ONWJ01000015.1 GCA_900321535.1 uncultured Erysipelotrichaceae bacterium | reverse complement strand
GATCATATTTTAGGGTAGTTTTAAATTGCGAGAAAATGGTTTTGCATTGCTGAGTGTTATAATGCCTCCATGCTGAAAAAGAAAGCCACATTTCTCGGTCTCCTGCTCAGTGCTTTCTTGCTGAGCGGATGCAGTCTGCAAGAACAAATCGATGCCTATCCGACGACGATGTTCAAGCCAGGCTTTTACGATAACCTCCATTGGATTTTCATCGGGTCGATCATTTTAGGCACGATCGGTTTCGTCATCTGCTTGCTTCTTCGCATTTTATTGGACCAAAAGTTTTTCAAAGAAAGCGAACTCACAAAAACACATTCCATCATCTTGATTGTCTCATCTTATGTGATCGGACTTGGGATTTGCCTGTTAGGTCTATTTGTTAAAAACGATATCTGGAGATACATTAGCCTGTTCAATATCTGGGGCATCTTCTTCCCCGCCTCAGTCGTGGTCAGACTTGCAGGAGGCACATTCCGCACCTCCACCGCCTTTTGGTTTTTAATGCTTGCTGTCGTAAGTGTCTCCGGCGTCCTTGGATTTTTCATGTTTCAAAACATCCCAATCGTGATTCTATTTGCTTTATCTCCCATTGGGAAAATGTCTTTTTGGATCAGTGACCTCTATCGCGAAGAAGCAAATGCCTCTTCGGGAGAAAAAATGGGAATGCAATTCATTCCAATCACGCTTCTTAGTCTTTGGAGCGGCTGGGTTTGCTTGGTCTTCTATCCTATGACCGTTTTATTCTGGATACTTTTCGCAGCTCACGTTGGTTATACAGGTTTCATCTTCGTCAACATCCTAACGAAAAAAGGCATGTCGACCTAGCTCTAGTCTTGACATGCCTTTTATAAAATAAAGTGAGTTTTGCAGATTTTTTTTGCGTTTTTTAGAACGACAAGCAATCCAAAGCAAGCATTACCACAAAGCCAAGGATGAAAGACCAAACGCCATAATGGTCATGACCTTCGCTTGTCATCTCCGGGATCATTTCTTCAGCCACGACATAGATCATGCATCCTGCGGCAAAGGCCAAAGCCCACGGCATGATTCCTTGTATTTGCATCGCAAGCACCAAGCCTATGATCGCAGCGATTGGCTCAACGATGCCAGAAAGCATTCCGAACAAGAAAGCTTTGCCACTGGATCCGCTTTCGGCTTTCACCGGCAAGGAGACAACCGCTCCTTCTGGAATATTCTGAAGACCGATGCCGATGGATAATAGCAACGCACCCATGAGCAAGGCGGCGTTATTCTGCTGCGATAAAGCAACACCGAAGGCGATGCCAACCGATAAGCCTTCCGGAACATTGTGGATGGTGACCGCCAAAAACATTTTCGATGTTTTGCTCATTCCTCTCGCAGGCAATCCTTCTTCTTGCTTTTCGGCCGCGTGGAAATGAGGAACAATCTTATCGATAAGCCATAAGAATCCTGCACCTAACACAATTGAAAGCACCACGACCGCCCAGGAAGGCATATAGGTCACTTCGCTTTCTAGAGCCGGCTTGATCAAAGAGAAGAAAGAAGCCGATAACATGACGCCAGCTGCAAAGCCGGTGAAGACCTTGCTAAGTTTCGGCGAAATGCTTTTTTGACGGATAAAGAAAACAAGCAATGCACCTAGTGTCGTGCAGATAAATATAAGCGGTATCCCAATTAACGGGTAAGCAAATTCAGGCATCATCGTTACCTCCAACCAAATAATGATTTCTTAGCTACGGCCTTCTCAAACGACGTGATCCGATACCCTGTTGGGTTCAGCATAGCCTCAAAGGCTTCTTGGTTCAAATCGCATTCAGAGAACACCACTACGTTATTCTTCAGATGTGAGGCTTTTACTTTCTTTACTTCCAAGCCACGTTCGATAGCTTGTTCGACATGCAATTCGCACATGCCGCATCTCATTCCATCAATGCCTAATATGTTTTTGTTCATAACTAGCCTCCATAGGTGCTCCTTTTTTAGGAGCCCCATAGTATAAGTTAATTATAGTTAACTTCAAGCATTATGTTTCGATTTTTTCTACTTTTTTATAAAAGCATTTTCTCATAAAAGAAAAGCCGGACAGCGCCGGCGTTTCTATGTAACTAGACTTAGGGTTACTTTCGGCCATTGACCGCGAGTTTCACCACTTCATAGGCTCCGTTATATAAGCCTTGCTTGTGGTTAACGAGGATCTGATGGACCAAGAAGCGATAAGCGCCTTTGTCTTTGAGGAGGATATCGATCATCTCATTCATCGATTTCTCATCTGGGCATTCTAAGGTCGCGTCGCCGATCTCTCTTCCGTGGATCGCTCCATAAACTTCGTGGCCGCCGATATGGCGTTGGAAGATTTTGGGGATTGGATAGAAGACGAGCTCACTTGGCTTGGTGATCATCAAATCCGTGTCACGCATCAATAGATTCGTGCTGTAAACGGCTTCGAAAATGTCATCATTTTGAATTAAATAGATGCCTTCTGCAGGCTTTTCGCGAATTTCATCCGCGAGCTTGACGAGTTCAGCATACTTGTTGAAGTAAACATGAGCTTGGCTTTCAAACCCAGGAATCTTCTTGCAAAGGTAGTTGTGCATCGAAAGGTGATCGCCATAGTTGAGGAAGATGGCAACCTTCTTTTCTTTCACTAGAGGCAAGAGGTGCTTCATCATGCCGAGGAATTGCTTGGCCCCTGCCCCTGCTCCACCGACGGTAAGAAGCAAGCGGAGCGGTTCGCCTTTTTCTAGACGAGCAAGACGTCTTTGGCAGTCTGCTTCAATGTTAGAGACGAGTTCATGGTCGACATAGTGGCCAACCATGTAGAGGTCTTCCTCTGGGATGCCTTTTAATGGTTTCTTATCGAAGCCATGCAAGGTTTTATATCCAAAATAGGCAAACGGGGTTTGAACGGTGTGGATCGCACCTTCAGAAAGATGAAGACCCATCGGCCAGTTATCTGGAATCGCATTGACGACATGGGTCAAACCAGCGTGCACTGCCGCTTGGCTAGGCCAGACGTGGGTCGCGACATAGGGGACATCTTTTGGGAAATCATGAAGAAGGGGCGCCATAAGCTCAGCGGCTTTTTGGTCTGGCGCATTATAGGTGATCTTCTTGAATCCTTCGCAATTAAGCGGTTCCCAGAAGAGTTTGTTGAAGAGTTTGGACTTTTGCGAGATCTTGGACGCCGTGGAATAAAGGTCATTTTGATAACGGATGACTTTAGAGCCAGTCGCATCATAATGAGCGAGGTCAAACCAATATGGCTCGTAACCAAGCGCTTTGGCGCAGCTTGCCATGGCGATGGAAATACGATAATGGCCAAAGCCCATGCGGATATTGCCGACGATCAAAGCGTTTTTAGGAAGCTTTAACGGCTCCTCGCTTTGTTCTAGATTCTGCACGCCGATAGAAGAAAGGCATGGGACGGGTACTGGTTTTAAGTGATAGACCTTATTCGAATCGTCACCAAATTTCTTAATGAATTTCTCTTTGTTCTTTTGGGCTTTCTTGATGGTTTTTTCATCCATTGGGTTGCCAAAGATTACCGAAGATTTATCAGGCATAGGAATTGCCTCCTTTTCAAGAAGAAAGCGGGCGGGAACACCCCTACCCGCTTCATAAAGGATATTGTTAGACGACTGGGTCGGCTTTTTCCTCGGTTTGTTCAACCGTGGCTTCGGCCTTCACGTCATTGGCTTGATCGGCTTTGCGGCGAGCTTCGAGCTCCGTAACGATCTCACGATGCTTTTCTTCATCGATGTGATATCCGAAGTGGAGCAACAAATAAGCGAGGAGCATCGCAACTGCAAGGATGGCGACGATCCAAATACCCATGATGACGAGAGAACCTCTATCGGCGACATAGCTCTCCATACGAGCATAGTATTCAGATGCTTCAATTTGCTTGAGGTTGAAAGCTTGCTCAGTGTTGGAGATGTTGGTGACAACCGTATAGACGCCGGCGGTGATGAAGATGAGGTATTGGAAGCCCCTGAGAAGCGCGCTGCCAAGTTTGACGGTAAGAGGACGCCAAGAGGAGATGAGAGATTCCTTTCTCTCGTTGAATTGATATTCGTTGTAGTCGATGGAATCTTGGAACATGACAAGGATGACCATATACATCATGCCCATGCCGAAGAAGAAGATGAGTGGGAAGAGGTAGTTGAGGAACATCATGCCAGAGAATGCCCAGCCGAAGTTCATATCATCGATTTTGGTTGCCGCTGGATCGGCCCAAGCAATCGCATGCTCTCCAAAGACTGGGAAACAAGTGAGCAAGAAGCCAGCGAAGGCCACCATCATAACGATGAAGAAGACGGTGAGGATGGTTTGTTTTTTCATCTTCTTCGCAAGGACTGGATAGAGGGCTTGAGAGCCGACCATACCAAGAACATACATGACGGAGATGATGGTAGAAACAAGACCACCACGGCCAGAACCATAACCTAAAGAGAGGTAGTAATAATTGAGACCGATGCCACCGGTAAGGACGCCTGCAGCAAGATAATATAAGAACATGGCGATGACCGCGACGCGGAGCTCTTTGTTCTTACCAACAACTCTGAAGAGATCCAAAAGGGAGGATTTTTCCGAGGCTTCTTCTTGCTTTTCGTCGCGTTCTCTTTCTTGGCAAAGGAAGAAGACGAGAATTTGAGACACCAAGAATAAGGCGGCAACGATAACAGCAAGCGTACCCCAGACAACTGGAGCAGAAATGCCGGAGCTGATAAACAAATTTGGCAGAAGCATGCCAGAAGCGGTCATGACGAAGCCGCCGATGGAAGCGCAGACGGAGACGCGGGAAGTAAGCGCCGCACGCTCGTGTTCATCTGTGGTAAGAGATGGAAGCATGGCCCAATAGCCAACGTCATTCATTGTGAAGAATAAATCCCACAAGAAATAGAAGACGATCATTAAGACGACGAATGCCCAGCCATAGCTAGGATCCATTGAATCGCCTGCTGGACGAATGAGGAACATGCAGACGACAGCAATGACGTTGCCAATCGCACCAATTAAGATCCATGGCTTGAATTTGCCTAGCTTTAAGTGCGCTTTTTCAACGATAAATCCTACAAGAGGATCATTGATACCGTCCCAGATAAGCGCGATCATCATCGCAATGGTGATGACGCCGAATTGCTTGGAACTGATATCCGGATTGCCGTTAAGAACGCCCGAGTTGATGGCGTACTGAACGAGGAAGGAACCGACCAAGGCGTAGCATGCATCGCGGAAGATACCGGAGAATGGGTACAAAAACTTGGTCAGCCTCGGGACTTTGTTGCCCGAGAATGTTTTATTAAAGTGAGCCATTTTGCCTCCTAGCGCCCGAAAGCGCTTACATTATGAGATTATTAAACCAACATTATCCATACAAAGCAACATGTTTTTTACTCAAAATTTCAGGTCGAAAAAACAAAAGCACAGTTTTCATCGGCTTATTTCGGGTACTTGTAATACGTATCAAAGTTTCTTTTTCCCGAAAATTGGTTTCTATCAAATTAGGAAACTATGAAAAGTGTCCTGCGTGTAAAAATGTAGCATTTCGGTATATAGTTCCGTAAATAAGGCAACTAGGAAAAAGGCAGGAGGAAACGTGACTTTACCAGCGGTTATAGACTTTTTCAGCAAAACCAAGAAGATCATGAATCTCAATGGCCTTTTCGCCGATTTTTATTGTTCCATTAAATTTGCCGAACACCTGATGTTGATTAGA
The DNA here is from genome assembly GCA_900321535.1 of uncultured Erysipelotrichaceae bacterium. Lineage (GTDB taxonomy): Bacteria > Bacillota_I > Bacilli_A > RFN20 > CAG-826 > Alloenteromonas. Next base: position 53 of record ONWJ01000015.1, on the reverse strand, counting down.
ACGAATCAAAACTGCATTGGTGTCGCTATGTCGATCGTAGATTGGGGTGAACT
>ONWJ01000190.1 GCA_900321535.1 uncultured Erysipelotrichaceae bacterium | reverse complement strand
TTTGCCATAACGGCATAGCCATATACTCCACTTCTTGCCCTAGCTTTGGTCTCGATGGAAGGGGTCGCCGAACCAAGGACGACTTTCGCCTGATGATACTTTGCCCTCATAATCGCGACTTCTCTAGCGTGATAATAGGGAGCGTTATCTTGTTTATAACTTTCGACGTGTTCTTCATCGATGATGATAAGGCCGATATGATCTAGAGGAGCGAAGACGGCACTTCTAGCCCCAACGACAATTTGAGCATCCCCACGAGCGATGCGTCGGTATTCATCATATTTCTCAGCTGGGGTTAACCCAGAATGAAGGATGGCAACTTTGTTTTGGAAGCGTCTCGCAAAATAATCCACCATCACAGGTGTCAAAGAGATTTCAGGGACAAGCATCAGGATCGTTTTACCCTGCTGCATAAAGTATTCCGATAAATGCAAATAGACTTCGGTTTTGCCACTACCGGTAACGCCTTGCAGTAAATTAACTTCTTTTTCACTAGAAAGGATGGTGTCGTACGCCACTTGTTGTTCATGGGTTAGAGGCAAGGGATTACTTGGTTCATAATCCTTAAGCTTAAGACGCTGCTTCTCTTCTTTTCGAAGTTTCACGCGCTTGGCTTGAATCAGTTTTTCTAGAATCGTTGGGTGGCCACATTCCTTTTTCAAAATCGTTCCGTTGCTTACGATCAAGCGAAGCAATTCTATCTGCTTATCGGTAAGGCCATCTTCCTTCGCATCAACCAAATCCACGTAGGTTTCGTAGGCGATTTTCGGAGATTTGAGACTGCTAGAAGCCGGTCTAAGGCTTTTGGGAAGCATGGCTTGGAGCACACTGATTTTAGGGGCAAGATAATAAGAGGCGACCTGGCTAGCAAGACGTAAAAGTTCTTCGTTGAGCAAGGGTTCTTTATCCAAAACGGATTCGACAAACGATAATTGGAACCCAAAAGATTCATCGATTTCCTCTTTGCTGGAGGTGGTGTCTTGCACGCCTTCAACATAGCCGACGAGTTTTTGCTTGCCGAATGTGACAAGCACTCGCATTCCTACGCGCAAGTCGACATCACCATCATAGAAATAAGAAAACGGCCGGTCCAATGACCCGGTTCCGTGTTCTATGAGTACCGAGACGACTTTCATCGTCAAAATTGTAAATCTTTTTCTTAAAAAGAAAACCCTAGGCGCTTCTTTCTCGAATAATGCGCGCGATTTCGTTGGCAGCGCGGTTGACGTCGTCGTTGATCACGTTGTATTCGTAATCGCCAGCGAGTTCCATTTCCATTCTCGCTTTCGCTAAACGTTTCTGGATAATGGCTTCTTCTTCGGTAGAGCGGCCGCGGATGCGAGATTCCAATGCTCCGAAGTTTGGCGGCATCAAATAAATAGAGACGGCATCTGGCATCTTAGCAAGAACCTTCTTGGTTCCGTTGACTTCGATTTCAAGCAAAACGTTTTTGCCTTCATCCAGCATCTCTTCAACCTTATCTTTCGGGGTGCCGTAATAATTCCCGACGAATTCGGCATACTCTAAAAGATTGCCGTCATCGATATTCTTTTGGAAAGTTTCCTTATCAACGAAGTAATAATCTCTGCCCTCTTCTTCGCCGGGACGTTTTGGACGCGTGGTAAGCGAGATGGAATAGAAAAGATTCACGTCAGGGAGTTCCATAAGAATCTTTCTGACCGTGCCTTTTCCGACGCCAGAGGGGCCGGATAGAATTACCAAAACACCTCTTTTACTCATAAGATTTAAGAAATTGTACTCGCATGAGAGAAAAATAATCAAGCCCTCTTTCATTCATGAAAGAACGAAGGATGGCCAAGGTAAGAGGAGAAATCATCCTCAAGGAACTCTTTTAAATTTTTTGCATAGTTATCGCTTAACTTAGAAAGTCTGCCGCGAGAAATCACAAAAGGATCGATGTAACGATGCTTGGCAGGGATTCTATAGAAATGAGGTTTTGGTTTATCTGATTCCTCAAAGAGTGAAAGCGATTTGAACTCGGTCCACCACCGCTTATATTTCGAAGAGGAACATAGTTTTTTCAAAAAAACGGGTTCATCCAAATAAAGATCAGATTCGTTCACTACTCCATCATCGATCGCATGCTTGATTAAATATGACAAAGCGAACATCGAGAACCGATCTTCTTTGCAAACATATAATCTCGAGCTCTGTAGTACCAGTTCGCCAAACCTCAAAGCCGTGTCAATAGATTGGAAACACAGCTCAGTTTCACCGTACTCGTTTTTGGAAACTTGGATATCATCATAAAGTGACTGAACTTCCGCTTTATCCGCAAATCCAAAATTAATCATGTTTGCCAAAGAGTATTCAAGACGATCGGCAGATAGCTTAGGTGAATCGTTATCAGCGATAGGATACTGGTGATAATCGATAACCTGATTTGGACTGATTTGGACGGTTTTGAGCAATTTTTGGATAAATAACGAATTATTGATAATTTGGTCCGTACCCTTTTCCGTAGATTCCTGCCGTTCAAAATCTTGGTGAAGGAAGTCGATTACATGCGAAAAGCAAGGCGTTGCAATGTCGTGAAATGCCGCGGCTAAAGAAGATGGGGTGTCGTGGCTAAAATGATAGACGATGCTCATGACCCCATAGGAATGTTCTCTTCTAGAGTATTTCTTTAGACCCTTAAACAAATCGAAGGATGTGTATTCGCAACCGCAGTGCATACCAACTTCATCCAACCGGATCAGTTCGGGCGCGTTCCAAACTTCTTCCAAGACATCTGGCAAGGTTTCACGACAGTAATCGATTCTTGTTTTCATCTATTCAATGATAAGGATTTTTAGATACAAAGGACAACCCAAGGTGATATACTCGCGGCATGGATGTATCGGCCTTGAAACAACTTGCCGCCTATCTCCACGATTCCCTTTGTGGAAAGAGGCTTACAAGATTCGTCCAGTACGATGTCAATGTTTTCACATGCAAAGTCGATAACCGTTTTTCGCTAGTGTTTGCCCCGGTCCACGGTGACCCTCGTGTCTACTATGGCGATACCCTTTTAGAAGGCGCCTCTCTTTCCTCTACTTTGGGGTCTATTCTCAGGAAGTCTTTTGGCAACGCGACTGTAAGAGCCGTCTCCGTCTTAAACGATGACCGAATTCTTCGCTTCGACTTAACCATCATCAACGAAGTCTTCAAGCAAGAAGAGGCGGCGATCATAATCGAGCTTGTTCCTAATCACCCGAACCTGATCCTTTTAAATCAAGAAGGTAAGATTGTT
>ONWJ01000256.1 GCA_900321535.1 uncultured Erysipelotrichaceae bacterium | reverse complement strand
CGTTATGTCATCGGCGTCGATATTGGAGGTACCTCCATCAAAGGAGCTCTTTTCGACGGCGATACCATCATCGAAGAATCAAGGTTCTCAACCAAGCCTGATCCATTGGATGCCTTAAAGAGGGTCATATCTTCTTTACTAGCGAATCCAAAGAAAGCGACGCTTATCGGGATCGCCTCGGCTGGTGATGTGGAAAAAGACGGCCGCATGATACGTTGCTATAACATTCCTCAAATTGAGAATCGAAATCTGAAAACCTATGTTGAAGATATTTTTGGCACCCCTTCTTTTGTGTTAAACGATGCGAAGGCGGCCTTGATTGCTGAATTATTTGCTTCAAAAATTGAAGGTAATACGGCCTTGTTAACATTTGGCACTGGAATTGGCTGCGCCGTACGCGTCAACGGAGAGATTCATCAAGGCGGAGAATACAATTTCGGTCATATGATATTAGAACCCGGTGGCCCCGTATGCGGCTGCGGGAGAAAAGGATGCGCAGAGTCACTTGCTTCAGCCACCGCACTTTTAAGGCAGGCCAACGAAGTCTATGGCTATGAGATGCCATTCCCAAAACTTGTTCAACTATTATCAAAAGGCGACGAGAAGGCTCAAGCCATTTTTGAGCAATTCGGAAAACGGCTCATAACAATTATCGATACCATCGTTTCTTCCATTGATGGTATTGTTATCCTCGGCGGAGGAATGATGGAAGCTCATAAACGTTTCGAACGATATTATGATTCGAGAAAGCAATTCTATCGTTACGCGATATTAGGCAATCGCGCAGGTGTTTATGGGGCCATGGAATACGCCAAAGAAATGAGAAGAAAATGATGAAAATAGCCGGGTTTTGCAAAGTTCCTATGATTTTTGAAGATGGTGTGCGTACCGCTTCTTTAACCATCGAGGATGGCAAAATCATCTCTTTGGATGACGTTCAAAACGGCGTTTCCCTCAAAGAAGGATTATTCCTTTGCCCAGGCTTTATTGATGAACATATCCATGGGTGTGTTGGCAAAGACGTTATGGATGGTGACGCCTCTTCTCTTCACGAAATATCCAAAGCGTTGCTGCAAGAAGGCGTGACCGCGTTTTTGCCCACCACAATGACAGCTGCGTTGCCTCGATTAGAAAAAGCGTTATCTAGTATTGAGTTCTTTGAAGATGGGGCTCGTGTATTAGGTGTCCATCTTGAAGGTCCTTTCATTTCTCCAAAAAAGAAAGGTGCTCAAAAAGAAGAAGATATTATGAAGCCTGATATCAAGGCCTATCACCATCTTCAGTCTCTTTGCGGTAACAAGATTAGACTAATGACGTTTGCCCCTGAATCCGCAGGAGCCAATGAGCTTATCGTAGAAGCAAAGAAAGATCACGTAACAATGAGCGTTGGCCATAGCGACGCTACTTATGATCAAGCCATGCACGCTTTTGATATGGGGGCTTCCTGTGTCACTCATTTATTCAATGCCCAATCTGGCCAAAACCATCATTGCCCAGGTGTTCTTGAAGCTGCGCTTGTATCGGATGCATACACCGAAATCATTTGCGACCTTCATCATGTTAGTGCGGCCTCCATCAAAGTTGCTTTAAAGTGCAAAAAGAAGGATAGAATCGTACTTATTTCCGATTCAACGGAGGCGAAATACGCCGAAGATAGAACGGATTTGAACCTTGGTGGACAGCCGATTCACGTAGATGGCGGGGTTGCCAAATTAGCAGATGGTACCACCGCTGGATCAATCTTAAGAATTAACCAAGCACTTGCCAACATCGCCTCGCTAGCGGAAGATTATTCTATATCCGACCTTGTGAACTTAGCGTCCATTAACCCAGCTAGAAACCTTGGAATGGATGCTGATTATGGTTCCATTAAGGTCGGGAAACACGCCGACTTCACGGTTATCGACAAAGACTTTAACGTCTATGCCACCATCGTCGGCGGCGTTGTGTTGTATCAAAAAGGCGATTGGCTACATGGAAGAAATTAGATTAAACACATTGGTTCGCGCTTGGAACGCGTATTTTCCTGGCGAAGAACTGCCCGGTATGAAGGAAATCAGAACCGGACATATTAACGACACCTTCCATGCAAGAAGCATCACCAAAGGAAGAGAATATCTCCTCCAACGCATCAACACCGACATTTTCAAAGATGTCGACGCTTTGATGCAGAACATCCTTACCATTTCTAAATATCTTTATCATAAGCATGTCGAAGAGGGTAACACCGACCCTAGATCTTGCTTATATCTCATCAAAACCAAAGATGGCATGCTGTATTATCGCGACAAGAAAAGCGGCGATTGCTTCCGTCTTTATGAATACATTGACGGGGCGAAAACCTATGATGTCGCAGACACCTATTTGTTACGTCTAGCCGGCATTGGCTTCGGTGCTTTCCAAAAAGATCTCATCCAATTCGACACCCGTTTGATTGCAGAGACCATCCCTCATTTCCACGATACCGTGATGCGTTTTGATGCATTTGAGAAAGCCTTG
>ONWJ01000022.1 GCA_900321535.1 uncultured Erysipelotrichaceae bacterium | reverse complement strand
CTTCCCGATGCTTGACCGCACCAGATTTGGCATCATCGGCCATTCCGCCGGTGGCGGCAACGCCGTTACGGTTGCTTCCGATTTCGCGGGGGCAAACTACGACGAATCCGTCATCAAGGCCCTCTATATCTCTGGTTATATCAAAACCAGCGCTGCCAACAAATACACCACCCTCCATTGCAATGCGGTGAACGCCTATGCCTATTACGATGAAGGCGCCTTCCGTTATCAAAGCGATACCACGGCGCTGGAAGTCATCAATTCCCGTTTCATCAACGAAATCGAAGGCAAAGTGCTGGATCGCACGGTTGCTTATGATACCGCCTTTGGCGATATGTCCAACGGCACCTATCGCATGCTCCGTCGCGAACCCACCAACCATTGCTTCGAGATGTACGATAGCCTCTCCATCACCAACTCCATCGGTTTTTTCCGCGAAGCCTTGCGTCTAGACACCTCGCTTGCCGATGATAGCCACACCTGGATGGTCAAAGAAGGTTTTAACGGCGTGGCCTTGGTCTCCATGTTTGCCTTCTTATTCTCCATCATTGCAGTGATCGTCGATCTCCCAGTGCTTCGTCGCATCAAGAGCAAGCCGCTTTATCAATCCGCGACTGGCGAATACGTCTATGAAAATCAGCTTGAGATCAAGCGCGGCGAAATCAAGCGCCCAACCTCCATCCCAAGCCGATTCTCCTTCAAGGGAAAGACCATCTTCTGGGCAACCACGATTCTTAGCTTCGTCATCGCTTGCTTGGATTACATCCCGCTTGCTCACTTATCGATGCATATGTTCCCAGATGCCGCTAACGACGTCTTCACCAACGTCTTCCCGGCGAGAATGTTCAATGCTGTCTTATTGTGGGCGGCCTTCAATGGTTTGATTGGTCTAGTTCTCTTCTTCGGCGTCATCCTCATCGAAAACCTCGTGGAGAAGATCGTCGCTAAAAAGCAAGGCCGTGAACCTGTTTATGATTGGTCGAAGCTTCGCCCATTGAAGATCAACCCGATTCAGCTCCTATTAACTTTAGGTTTGGCAACGGCTCTGTTCTTCCTCTTCTATGGTGTCATCGCTCTCACCATGTTGATCTTCCATCAAGATGCACGCTTCATGCTCATCTCCGCGGCTCCATTATCTGCCCGCTTCTTGAAGACATGGATCCAATATGTCCCGCTGATCTTCCTCTTCTATCTTGCCAACTCGATCAAAGTCAATTGCTCCATCGGCATGGAAGGCTGGAAGGAGTGGAAGGTGTACTTGATCGGCGCGCTTGCCAATAGCTTGGCCCTCGTCTTTATCCTCATCATCAACTATGTCGCTTTCTTCCTTACCGGTAGCGTCCATTATGGATTCTATGGCAGCGATAAGAGAGAAGTCTGGCTCTACATCAACATGGTCTTCGCCCTTGTTCCGATGATGGCCTTCCTTCCAATTGGAAACCGCTTCATTTACAAGCGAGTCAATCAACCATATTTCGGCGCGTTGCTTCTTTGCATGATCTTCGTCTTCATGTCTTTGGCCGCGACGATCAGCTATATGATTTAAGGAGTTATAAAATGGATATTTACGAAAAATCCCTGCAAAAACACGCTGAATGGAAAGGAAAAATCGAAACCGTATGCCGCGTGGACGTCTCTTCGAAAGAGGCGCTGATGGAAGCTTACACCCCAGGTGTTGCTGCCCCATGTCTAGAAATCTCGAAAGACATTGAAAAGAGTTTCGAACTCACTAGAAGATGGAACACCGTGCCTGTCATCACCGATGGCACCGCGGTCCTTGGCTTAGGCGATATCGGCCCAGAGGCTGGTATGCCGGTCATGGAAGGCAAATGCGCCCTCTTCAAAGCCTATGGTGGTGTCGATGCTTTCCCGATTTGCATCAAGAGCAAAGACACCGAAGACATCATCAAAACCATCAAGCTCATCTCTGGTAGCTTTGGTGGCATCAACCTTGAAGATATCTCCGCTCCACGTTGCTTTGAAATCGAAACGAGGCTCAAACAAGAGCTTGATATCCCGGTTTTCCATGATGACCAGCATGGCACCGCGATTGTCATCGCCGCTGCGTTGCTTAACGCACTCAAAGTCGTCAAGAAAGACATCGGCGAAATCCGCCTTGTCGTCAATGGAGCAGGGGCAGCCGGCATTGCCATCGCGCGTTTCTTGATCTCCTTTGGAGTCAAGCACGTGATCTCCTGCGATCGCTTTGGCATCTTGGTGGAAGGCGATCCTCAACTCAACCCTGCTCAAGCTGAGCTTGCCAAAATCACCAACGGCGAGAAAATGCGTGGAACCCTAGCCGATGCCATGAAAGGCGCGGACGTCTTCGTCGGCGTCTCCGTTGGCAAAGTCGTTTCCAAAGAGATGGTGGCCTCGATGGCGGATAAACCGATCCTCTTCCCATGCGCGAACCCGGTTCCTGAAATCACTCCGGATGAAGCGAAAGAAGCCGGCGCTTATATCGTTGGCACGGGCTCTAGTCAATACCCGAACCAAATCAATAACGTCTTGGTTTTCCCGGGGTTATTTAGAGGGGCTCTCGATGTCCGCGCGTCTACCGTCAACCTCGAGATGATGAAAGCCGCTTCGATCGGCATCGCTGGATGCGTTCCTGAGGAGAAACTCTCCCCCGAATACATCTTGCCATTCGCCTTTGACAAGCACGCCCATGAAGTGGTGGCACAAGAAGTCGCCAAAGCCGCTAGAGATACCGGCGTTGCAAGGAAATAACGATGTCGAATATTCTTCATGCCGTTCCTCTTGATTGGATTGGAGAGGAACACTTCCTCGCTTACATCGAAATCCCAGCGCATAGCAAAAACAAATACGAATACAGCGAAGAAGCGCATTGCTTGTTGCTTGATCGCATCCTCTTCACCTCGACCATCTATCCTCATAACTATGGGTTCATCCCTCGTACGTGGGGCTTAGATGATGACCCGCTTGATGTCATGGTCATCGCTTCTGAACCTATCCTTCCCGCCTCTTTGGTCCGTTGCACTCCAATCGGTGTGTTAGAAATGAAAGATTCGGGCAAGGTCGATGAGAAAGTCATCGCCGTTTGCGAGAATGATCCTGTCTACTGCGGGTATCAAGATATCCACCAGTTACCGGTTCATCTATTTGCTGAAATCAAACATTTCTTCACCGTCTATAAACAACTCGAATTCGGAAAAGTAACCGAAATCGAAGGCTTCTTAGGAAGAGAAAACGCGATGGCGACCATCAAGCGCGCCAAAGAACGTTACTTCGAGAAATTTCCCGAAGAACGGAAATAATGAGCAAAACCGATGTGTCTTAAATGGGCATCGGTTTTT
>ONWJ01000066.1 GCA_900321535.1 uncultured Erysipelotrichaceae bacterium | reverse complement strand
GCTTCAAGATCAATAACGGCAAGCAAACTGGCTCAGCCCTTTGCTCCATGTCTGCCATTATCATCAACCGCACGACACTAGCTGATATCTGCGCGGTTGAGCTTCAACTCGAGCCCAAGAAGAGCCTCCGCGATTTGATTGTCGCTTATAAGAAGCGCAGATGAATCCGTGTCCACGTCCATCGTTATGAAGGATTCTCCCGTTGCATCGATTCTTTTGAGCACTATATCCAGTACTCCCTTGAGATGCTTGACTACGATAACGTCCGTGCCCTCTTCTTAAGCGGCAAGCCAGTCTATACGATCACCCATGACACTCCACCCGCAATTTATAGCGAAGGAGCGGTGGTTAAGGATTCTTATATTGCAAACGGCGCCATCATCGAAGGAACCGTTGAGCATTGCATCATCGCCCGTGACGTCAAGATTGGCAAAGGAGCGAAGGTTAAGAACTCAATTATCTTCTCCTCCGTCAAGATCGACGCCGGTGCTGTCGTTGAAAATGCGCTTGTCGATAAATACGCAATTATCACCAACAAGCACTCATTCAAAGGCACGAAGAATGAATTTGCTTATGCAAAGCAAGGAGCCATTCTATGAGAATCGCGTTGATTGCCAGCGAGTCCAACCCTTATTGTAAATCGGGCGGTCTTGCTGACGTCGTCTATTCGTTGGCCAAGGAATTCAACGCCGCAGGCCACGAGGCAATCATCATTTTGCCGCATTATCAATCCGTCCAAAAAGTCGAAACAAAGTTCGTCTGCATGTTCGAGGTCACGATGAATTGGCGTCATCATACCGCTTGTATCTATGAAGCGGTTTCAGAAGGCGTGAAATTCTATTTCATCGGCGAGGACTATTATTTCACCAGACATAACCTCTATGGCTATGGCGATGACGGAGAACGTTTTGCCTTCTTCTCTTTGGCCGCTAAAAAGTTCTTGGAAGAAATCGATTTCAAGCCCGATGTCGTTCATGTCCACGATTGGCAGTCCGCGATTATTCCAATGTTGATCCAAAAAGAAGGAAATCAATCGTATTTCAAGAAGGCCAAAACAGTTTTGACCATCCATAACCCGGCTTTTGCTGGTTTGCTTGATGATGACTCTTTATATCAATTATTCAACCTCGTCACGGACGAAGAGGAACGTAACCGCATCCATATCTATGATAAGGTCTCGACCCTCAAAGCCGGGATTGTTTATTCGGATGCCGTTACCACGGTTTCTCCAACCCACGCGAAAGAATTGACCCAAGGCAATGCCTATGAGATTGGCGATGCTTTGGTGGAGAAAGGCGCTCGCTTCATCGGTGTCGTCAATGGAGTTGACCTCGATGAGTTTGATCCATCCAAGGACGATAAGATTGCAGAGACTTATACGGAAAAAACCTTCAAAAAAGGTAAAAAAGCCTGCAAAACCGCCCTCTTTGAATCGTTTGGGTTGCAAGTTCAGGATGGACCTCTCTTCGTTTTGGTAAGCCGTCTCTATGAGCAAAAAGGCATTCCTCTTGTTCTTGAAGTCTCTCATCGCATCGTTGAAAGAGGAGGCTCGCTTCTTGTTTTAGGCAGTGGCGAATTCTCTTATTGCCAAAGTTTCGAGGAACTAGGAAGACGTTATCCTGGCAAGGTTGGAATCTATGTTGGTTATTCCCAAAAGATTGCCCATGCTTGCTATGCGGGTGGCGACTTCTTCTTGATGCCAAGCTTATTTGAACCTTGCGGCATCTCACAGATGATCGCGCAGCGTTATGGCTGCTTGCCAATTGCCCGCGATACCGGTGGCCTCCACGATACCATCATCGATCATGAAGACGGGTTCTTGTTCCACGATTATGATTACGGCGGAATCCGATTCGGTGTCGATGAGGCGCTTGACCTTTATTATGATGATCCGAAGAAGATGGAAGCCATGCAGGTTCAGGCCATGAAGAAAGATCATTCGTGGAAGAAATCTGCGACTCAATACCTAAAATTATTTGATCAAATCTGAACAATTGTTCCCACACCTTATGGCTTATTCCAAAGCAGAACTCGAGCAACGTAAGAAACTGAAGACCACCTTCATCATCTTTTTGGTTATCGCTTTAGTCTGCGTTGTTTTGACGGCCGGACTAGTTGTGATTTCGTTTTTCATGCGAACCGATCGCTGGCCTTTTTGGGTTGTGCTTGCTGTTGCAATCGGGTTGTTTGTAGCGACCGTATTCGCTCAAAAGAAATCGATCTCCGCAAAGCGAGATATGGATGCTTTGGATAAAGAACATCGTAAAAAGAAAAACTGATTCATCACGATTATCTTGCCGTCCACCGGACGGCATTTTTTGTCTATGAAGCTCTACAATATCCTTGCACGATCATCAATATTCAGGAAAGGAAGCGTGCTATTTTTGTTATGGATAAAACAAGTATGACATCAACCCATTTTCCAGGAGTGAAAATCGCCTCAGATGGAACCTTCAAGGTAGACTGCATCAGGCAAGTCAAAGGCAAACGTTATCACATATATGGAACCGGATTTGCTTCAGAAAAAGAAGCACATCTTGCCATCCATCCTCTATTAAAACTAAAGCTTCAAAAAGTTGAAAACTCTGCAAAAACCCCATGGATTTCACTTCGTCAATTCATAGAAAAGTATGAGCAGCATCGCTTATTGCACGTGCGAGTCTCCAGCGTTCATTTCATGAGGTCGGTTTCAAAGAATGCGTTGAACCTATTTCTAGGTCTTCCAGTATGCGAAGTGTTCTCTCTTGCATATATGGACATGATTTATCGTCAGATACTTGTGAGGCAGTGCACGACAGAATGGAAGAACCGTTGCTTTGGGGTTCTCCGT
>ONWJ01000083.1 GCA_900321535.1 uncultured Erysipelotrichaceae bacterium | reverse complement strand
TGAAAACGATATCGATTTAACTGTGACCTTTGATTCTCTTGGTACAGCTAATAGCGTGCAAGAACTCGATAACGCGATTTCGGCCTTCGAAACAGATGCCGCAGCCCCTTATGTGTTTGATCTCATCTTGGGTGTGAAAGCTAAGTTAAAAACTTATGTCACTGAACATTTCGAAGAATATAAGTTGAATGATACTCGCGCTGAGTATTCGTTAGCAGATTCCACCGATAGAAGATTGTTTACCCGTATCGGTACCACGAGCACCCTCGGTATCAAGACGATGGTGGACTACCTGATCGCCTATCATTCTTACGCCGTAACCGCATAACAAAAAAACTAAGAAATGAAAGAAAGAGCTGCGATTTGCAGCTCTTTTGTGTTTTTAGTGTTCTTTTGCTTTGGCCAAGAATTCTCTTAATGCGCTGGAAGCGGGGAAGGAAGTGCTCTCTACCATCATGACATCGCGCTTCGGAAGCGGCTTGTTGAGTTTGACTTCGAAGATGGATCCTCTTTCTAAACCACCCTTGACTAGCGACTTCGGGACAATGGAAATGCCAAGATTCTTTTCGACCATCGGCATGATCATGGAAGCGCCATCAAGCTCGATGAGTGGCTCGACCTTGGCGCCTTCTTTGGCGAATACCTCATCCGTGTATTCTCTTAATTGCATCGCGGTTGAAAGATAAACGAATGGGTAATGAGATAATTCGGATAACGAGAACGTTCCTTTTTGGAGTTCTTTGAATTCGCTGCCGCAGATGACAATGTTCTCAAAAGACTTTAGTTTGGTTTGCTTTAGGTCTGGGTATTGCTTAAACGGAGTGGTGACGAAAGCGATATCCACGCTGCCTTGCCGCAAAGAAGAAATCGTCTTATCGGATGACTGGGTATTTAGTTTTAAACGGATGCCAGGGTAGTGCCTCCTGAATTCTTCGATGAAATCAAAGAGGAATTCATCTAACGCCGTGATGGTGGTGCCGATGGATAAGGAGCCTTTAGAAAGAGAAGTGGACGAAGCGATTTCCCGTTCTCCTTTCTCCAATAAGTTAAAAGCAGATTGGACGTGATCAAAGAGGATTTCTCCTTCGCGAGTGAGCTCAACGCCTTTCTTAGAGCGGGAGAACAGCTTCGTTCCAAGCTCATTTTCCAGGTTTTTGATGGTGCGAGTGATCGCGGGTTGGGAGGTGAAAAGTTCCTCGGCGGCTCGAGTGAGACTGCGTAACCTTGCGACAACGAGGAACACGCGGTAATAATCAGTGTTCATAACGGGATATTAACATAACAAAATGTTATTGCAACTATAGAAACTAATTATTTTTTGATATGGAACAGAACCAGTACAATATCCTTAAAGAATAGTGGTGTCTCACCACGAAAGGACATGCATGAAGAAACAAGGAGTTTTGCCCCTGTTGCTAGGTGGCTTACTCAGCTTGACAGGCTGTTCCATCGTCAAAGGTTTTGAAAAGGACCTTGATTTCGCAGTTTATGATGGGACCGAACTGTGGCTGGAAGGGAAAATCAACATTTTCAACAACGCCGTTTTGCCGACTGCCAAACAAAAAGAGGGATTATTGTTCTATCGTTATCTCATCGGAGAAGGCACTTTCGATAAGGCGACCACGCCTGAAAGCGCATTGTATCCCGATGCCGGATTGATCCGTTATAACGATGTCGTTGCTTATGCAGTGGATGGCAAGTTGAAAGTCAGTACCGTCTATCTCACACCGGAAGAGATGCCAAGGAACTATCTTAAGATCGGTTGGTATGATCGTTCCCGCACATCGAAGATCGACCAAAACATCATCGATCGCTGGACACCAGACCTTAACGCGTTCTTAGTCACTTACGGTGCGACTCAAGAAGACATTGCTGATGTCGCCATCGCCCCATATGGCAATGGTGGTGCAGTCGCTGATTTAGGCGCTGCAATCAATAAAGATGGTCTTGTCGACATCGTTCTTGGCGTCGGTAACAATATCGACTCCGCAACTGGCGCGAATGTTAAGATTGTCGAAAAGCATCAGATCAAATTGCAAGACGGCAGTGATTGGCGTTATATCGCGCTTCTGAATGAGCGCCCACAAAGCCGCGCCGTTTATGAATGGATTAAGACAGATGCAGGGCACAAAGCCCTCACGGGGGAATAAACGATGAAAAAGATTCTTCGCACCGGTGAAGTCCTCGCCCTTATCATGGCGGGCATCTACACCCTCGCCGCTGCCGCTTTCTATTCCTTGATGCTCCCAATCTATTGGCTCTTTGTCTTCTTGGCATTAGCCTCTTGCTTTGGTGGCATCGCACTTGGAACCTTCGTCTATCGTTTCCCGTTAAACGATCAGAAATCCCGCACCCAATTCATCATTGCCACGGTTTTTGCAGGGTTTTCGCTATTTTCGATCCCATTCTCTTTGATTGCCTATTCGAAAAAAGAGAGCGCTCCAAACATCACGCCTGAAGTAAAAGAAGACGTGGTGAAAACCAATAATAAGAAATGGTATAAGCGCGCTTCCTTCATCGTTTGCTGTGTTTCGCTTGGCTTAACATTTGCCTCTAGCTTTGTTGCCTCTATCGGCGAGTCCAGCGGCTATTCGGTCTCCATCTCCGATCATCGTTTGACCAAAGAGATGACCGACGCCTATAACACCAAGAAATACATCCCTCAGGATAACGTTTCTTACGCCTTTACCTTCTATCAGCCGAAGTTTGCTTCCAAAGATAGCAAAGTCGCGACCATCTTCGTCCTTCCTGGTTTCACTAGAACCAAAGCGACCATGAGCCAATACGCGATTGAATTCTCTAAGCGTGGCGCGGCCGTCTTCGTCATCGACCCAGGATCACAGGGCGCGACCACCAACTCGGGTTATGCCGCCGATGGCACGCAGCTTAGCTATGCCGCCGAAGCTAACGGCATGAACTACCTTGTCGATTATGTTTATCACAATACCGATGCCTTCCCGATGCTTGACCGCACCAGATTTGGCATCATCGGCCATTCCGCCGGTGGCGGCAACGCCGTTACGGTTGCTTCCGATTTCGC
>ONWJ01000005.1 GCA_900321535.1 uncultured Erysipelotrichaceae bacterium | reverse complement strand
TCCCACTTCGAAGGCGTGAAACTTTTCGCCCTCTCCCATAAAGAAGTAGGCAATGCGTGCATGCTTTATGATGAAGTGGAGCTTCGTCCAACCTATCTTTTGAAGATGGGTTTACCAGGCGAATCCTATGGATTAAGCGTGGCCAAGCGCTTTGGCATCCAACAAGAAGTCATTGATAGGGCCAACGCGTTATTAAAAGAACAAGGCGACTTCTCGGTCTCCAAAGCCATCTCCAAATTGACCGTTTTGGCCAAAGAGAATGAGACTCTTAAGAAGAAGATGGAGCAACGGGAACGTTCCTTGATCAAACAAGAACGAGAACTCGCTGTCGCTAGCAAGAATTTAGATCTCCGTCGCGAGAAATTCCTAGTCGACCTCGAAGAAGAGAAGAAAGCCATCCTCGAATCGGCCCAAGAAGAAGTCGATGACATCATCGCCTCTTTAAATAGCCCAGAAGTCAAACTCCATGAAGCCATCCGAGCGAAGAAGAAACTGCAAGAACTCAACGTTGCTAAAGATGACCTCGTCTATGACGAAGAAATCCGCGTCGATGATTATGTGTTGATGCCTTCTTTCGGCATCTCAGGGCGAGTCGCCTCCATTCGTGGCAAAAAAGCATCCATCTCCACCCCGGAAGGCAAGTCTTTCGTGGTGGACGTGACCTCGCTTCAAAAGACATCAGTGCCGGAAAAGAAGAAAGAAGCCTTAAGCGGCGTGATGCTTGATGCAATCTCTGAAATGAAGGGGCTGCCATTAGAAATCAACCTCATCGGCCTTCATTATGATGAAGCACGGAATGAGCTCGAGCATTATCTAGATCAATGCCGTCAAAAAGGGTTCAAGCGCGTCCGCATTATCCATGGATATGGGACAGGAACCTTACGGAAATTAACGCAAGAATACTGCAAATCCCACGCGAATTGGATTCAAAGCTATGAAGCGGCAGGGGAACAAGAAGGGGGCAGCGGGGCGACCATCGTCCATCTGAAATAATATGCTCACCCCGGTTTTGAAGCGGCAAATCGATCTTCTTCCTGACGCCCCAGGCGTCTATTTGATGAAGAACAAAGACGACCAAATCATCTATATCGGCAAAGCCAAAAGCTTAAAGAAGCGCGTCTCCCAATATTTCCTTCGCCCTCAAGAAGGGAAAGTCGCCGCTATGGTCATGCATGTCGACCATTTCGATTTCATCCTCGTTCATAGCGATAAAGAGGCGTTTATTTTGGAGATGAACCTCATCCAAACCCATTATCCGCGGTACAACATCATGTTGATGGATGATTCTCATTATCCTTACATCGCCTTGAAACGACATGATCCTTTGTTAAAGATCGCCAGGAACACCAAAGACCCTGCCTATTTTTATTTCGGACCATTCCCAGGAGCGAGCCATGTCTATCAAGTCATCGATTTGCTGAATAAAATCTACCCCACGAGAAAATGCCGTCATATTCCAGATAAACCATGTCTTTATTATTCGATGGGGCAATGTTTGGCCCCATGCATCCGTCCGTTAGAAGATGATAAGGCGGAGGCGCTTTATAACGACATCAAGCGTTTCTTAAACGGAGATACCTCCGACGCGAAAGCCAAACTGAAACAAAAGATGATGGAAGCTTCTGAGCGACTCGACTTTGAAACCGCATCCGAATACAAAAAGACTTTGGACGCGCTTTCTTATGTCACCGATAAGCAAACCGTGGAAATCGCGACCGACAAAACCAGCCGCGACGTCATCGCTTTTGCAAGTCGTGACTCCTACCGTTGCCTTGCTTTATTGACCTATCGAGGCGGACGTTTATTAGGGAAAAAGGTTCATGTCATCAATAGTTTCGGCGAAGAGAACGAGCAACTAACCGACTTGATTCTTCAATATTATTCCAATCACGAAGCCCCAAGCGAAGTCGTCGCTCGCATCGATGGATTAGAAGAAGAGATGAATTCCATCTATCCAGAAATCAAAGTCGTCTATCCTCAAGAAGGCAGACTCGCCGATATGCTTTCCATTGCCAGTTTGAACGCCAAGCAAGGATTAGATGCACACTTCATGTCTGCGCGACTTGAAGATGATAATCTTGCCTTGCTGGATGAATTAGGCGCGCTTTTAGGCATCAAAACCCCGCTTCGAATCGAACTATTTGATAACTCCCATCTGCAAGGCTCCTCGCCTGTTGGCGCCATGGTGTGCTACATCAATGGAGAGCCATGCAAGAAGATGTACCGCAAATATCATCTCGATGAAAAAGATGCCGGGGATGATTATCATTCGATGAAAGAGATCGTCTATCGTCGTTATTCTCGCATCAAAGAAGAAAGCGGAACCTTCCCTGATTTATTGCTTGCGGATGGCGGTCTCCCTCAAGTCCATGCTTGCGTTGAGGCATTCGCGGATGCGGGAGTGGATTTCCCGGTCTTTGGCTTGTACAAAAACGATAAACACCAAACCGAAGGGTTGATCGACAAAGATGGGAACACCTATCCTCTTGACCCCAAAGGCCGGCTATTTTTCTTGCTTATGAGGATGCAGGACGAAGTCCATCGCTTTGCGATTTCCTTCCATATCCAGCAACGCTCCAAAGCCATGACCAAATCGGTTTTCGATGATGTGCCAGGGCTAGGGGAGAAGCGAAAAGAGGCATTGCATCGACATTATCCAAATATCGATACGTTATTAAAAGCGTCGATAGAAGAACTAAGCCAGGTGATTCCGACTTCCTCGGCCGAATTTCTTTATAAAAAACTCCACCCCGAAGAAAATTCGTAGTATCATATTGCCGCTGCGCCCGTAGCTCAGTTGGATAGAGCAACAGCCTTCTAAGCTGTGGGTCTGGCGTTCGAGTCGCCACGGGCGCGCCATAATCGTAT
>ONWJ01000004.1 GCA_900321535.1 uncultured Erysipelotrichaceae bacterium | reverse complement strand
AGGTCTTGTATTCGCGAAGCTGTTGCAGCTTCCGCATGAACTCGTCTCTATATGGCATAATGGCACCTCTTATATACGTGTGATGTGCTTACTATAAACCCATGCGTGTCACAAATATGCAACAACGTGAGATTATTGAAAGTTGCGCGGGTCAAAACGCGAAGACGCATGCATTTTGCCAGACAACTCATGTACCACTTTATGTACCCGGCTTTTTTTGATTGTTTTGCATAGACAATTCATACAATAAATTACGATTAGACTTTTCAGTGTTCGCACGATCGCTTTCTTTTTGTATAATTGGGATTAGATGACCATCTAAACATAACTAATGGAGGTGTCATTAATGAAAAAAAGGCCTATAAAAAAGCCTGCCCTCATCCTCCTCTCTGGAGCGATGGTTCTTGCTGGTTGCAGCCAAACTAGTCCTGATGGCGGTGCTTGGAAAATCGATGAGGATGCCGTAAACAAAGCGGTTTCCCTCAATTCGGAAATCGTCTCGCACAATTCAGATCTTATTGTGCGACTTGAAAGCGATGGAGTGCTCTTTAATTCGTCGTTGAATAAAGATGCAATCCTCATCCGCGACATGGCTAAAAATCTGCCTGAAGAAAGTGTTGATACTGGTAGCTATCTAACCTATCAGCAAATTAAGTCCGTCTCTATCAGCGAATATACTGTTGACGTCGTTAATTCTGGCAAAGCGATAGAAATCACCATTCCTTCTGCTTTGAAAAACGCCTCTTATGGCGCGATCATCGCCCCATATGCTAATAACAAAGGCGTCATGGCCTATGCCGCCTTTACTGGATATGAAGCCGTCATCGAGACCAGCGAAGGCAATTTCGAACGCATCGGTTCGGATTCTGTCGATGGCCATGACTTCTGCCATACCTTCGTCTATAAATACGAAGGATTAACTCTAAGTGAAGACTTCAGTGAGAAGAACATCTCTTTATTAGGCGCTTTCAATGGATGGGTGGTCAAAGACCTCCATACCGATGAAGATGGCATTATCGTCGTTGAAACAAGCGGATATGGCGATGTCGGCAGTGGCGCTATCGTCTTTGATGACGAAACCTTCGTCGAAGATAGAGGAGGCGCATTCTCTTATAGAGTCCTCTTCTCTGATGCGATTATCCTTGATAATTCCGTCAAATTCGATGAAAACGCCAAGACTTTCAGCTTCGACATCAAGCTCATCGACTGTGAGATTAAGAAAGATTTTGCTATCAAAGAACTAACATTAATCGAGGGCTTCACCGTCAAAGAAGCCAATTATGTTGCTGAGACCGAAATCGTCTCTATCGTCTTAGATGCGGCAAAATTTGTAACCCTTGCTGAAATCCTCGCGGCTTTAAGCGAAGTCTCCCTTGTCCTTGGTGGAGAATTCGACAAAGAAGTCGCCCTCGATTTCCATCAACCAGATATCTTCGCGATTGCTTCTAATGAAGATGGCAAGGTCACCATCGACCTCCATTCCTTCGAAGGCGATCTTACTTTAGATAAATCCAATATCCTCATCGACACCGAATTCTTAATCGATGAAGATGATGAACAACTCCTTCCAATTAAAGAAGCTAGTTTTGAGAAAATCGGAAAAGGTTATCGTTTGACCTGGAATAAGGACGTTGAACATGCGGTTTATGGCTCCTTGATCCTTGAAACCGCCGAAGTCGCTTATCCTAATGGCAACAAATTCACCTTGGAAGACTCCGTCATTGATTTTGGCTTTGATTATTATCAAGTAAGTGCACCTCAAAACGAATCCTTAAAGCGTTTGACATTTGGATATGTCACACCTACTAGTTTAGAACAAATGGATGACACTTATGTCGCCTATGTCGCCGACACTTCTATGGAAGGACCTGTTGCCGCCATTCAAGCTGTCAATGCCGCCGTCCAAATTGGTATGACCATCGTTTCAGTCATTCTTGAAATGAGTGGTGCTGGTATGGGCAATGGCGCGATTGGAGGCGTCATCGGATTCCTTCTTGCCGCGATGGGCTTATCTGCTGTTGCTTCCGCTCTTGACCCAACCGCAGCCATGCTTCAAGAGATCCTCTCCATCGTCACTGGCATCAACGAAACCGTCAACCGCATGAACAAGACTTTATCTGAAGTCTCCTATAAGACGGATATGGTTCTCCTCCGCGAAAGACTAAACGCCGATGAGAATAAACTTATCTCATTACGTGAACGTCAACAAAAATTCCAAGCAAAAGAAGCGGAAGTCAACCAATACGAAAAGAGAATCCTCACGACCGCGAATAGATATCTTAGCTCCATACTAGATGGTAATTCCAACCGTAAATCCTCTTCCTTCCATGCTCCGACCGACTATAACGTCGTCGTCGTTGAAGGCAAAAACACAAAAGGAGAGCCTGAAAGGACTTCCACGATCCTTATCGATGATGAATCCTTCGAAGAAACCTTCGACAAGGGAACAATCCTTTCTTCTTATGGTTTCTCCTTCGGTAATAATGCTGGATTAAAGAACACCTTTGCAAACGCACGCGTTAAATATAAGAAGAACAAAAGCGTCGATAAAGAAGTTGGCGAAGCCATGATTAATGACGTCAAAGACGCGATCAAAAATGGCACCATCACCTTCTCCACTAACGACTGGGAAGGAAGCACCGTTCCTAACTTAGCCGAAGGCGATGGCTATGACGAGAGATTAGATACGGTAGCCAAAGATATCTACCGCGCCCTCTATCTCTTTGCTGAACGCGAAGCGCTCTATTCTATTGAAGGCGAAGAATATGTTCTCGCCGCTACCGATTACATGCAACGCTTCTCCGGCACCGGCACTTATAGCAGCCGCGATGCAGACGTCCCTGTCGAGATGATCAAACTTAAATATGGCTTCCAATCTGAAGCTGCAGACGACATCCATCGTTATCGTATTAACGTCTCTGATCGTCTCCTTAAGATCTATACCTTAGCTACCACGATCTGCGCTGCTGATCCTGAAATCTCTTCTTTCAATGATTTGAAAGCGGCTTATCTTGCCTCCACCAAATATCTTAAAGAGAACAAGATGATTCATAACGCCACTGAAGAGAAAGTGCTTAGCAATAGCAAAATCGCCGTTAACAAGGATGCTAAAGTCGACTATTGCTACGTTTCTGATTCTTGGGTCCGCGGTGGACAAATCATGACTGGCTTCAACGTCGCTAGCGACAAAGCAGGCGAAAATGGCTATAGAAACTTCGATATCTCAGATGCTTCTGGCGAGATCCTTGGAGAATTGGGAACCAATAAAAATAACATCACGCCGATCAAAAAGGTGAGACCGTATCTCTTTGGCATCGAAGACATGAGAGTTCTCGCTATCCGTAATTCTCAGAACAATCCTGGCTTAAGTATGTTCGACTACCTTGGCGGAAAGATTGGCCTCATCTCGAAATACATGATAAGGAATAACGATTTGAACAAACTCGAGTTCACCAATAGAACGGATGCAACCAAAGCCGTCGTTTCACTTAATCGTTTCATCTATTCCTACACAGGATTTACTGAACTTGGTACTCATACTGAAGGTGACTTCAACGCCTATTGCAGCAGAGCGTTCTCTCAAGAACACGGAAAGAAACCAGACTACTTCAGTCTCAATCAAGTAATTCAAGGTTTCGCAAGCGACAGTAAGCGCGAACTTAAGTACTATCGCGGCTGGGGCTTAAAAGGCGACTTCTCCGACATTGAAAGAGTCATGAACGTCCAAGGCACCGGATATATGAACCGCTTCGTGAATTATAACGAAGATCATGGTTACTGGAGGAATCCAGAAAACTGGGGCTTCAGCGAATATAATTCCATCGCCAAAGCCGATCGTCCTGCTGGAGTTGAGAGTGTCGAATTCTATTTCTGCCTCATCAAGATGTTCTAATACATCGCTAAATTCTAAAGGCCGTTCCTATGGGGATGGCCTTTTCCTTATGCGACGATTCCCTTGTTTTAGAAAGTGGTGGCAAACCTTAATTACGCATATATTCCCTATCGGAAGGCGAACCCACTTATCCACTTGCGTGTTATAATTAAGCAAGCTTCAGGCGTTTATTTCTTAAATAAGCCTGCAAAACTAAGGTATTTTAAATGCCTATGACCTCAAACTATATAAAATGATGAAAGTGAGCGAAGAAAATGAAAGTGAAAAAAATATTGCTGATCATCATTCCAATTGTCATTGCCTTAACGATTGGTTCAATAACATTTATTGCAGTGGCCAATTCAAATAAAGCTTCAAGTAGCCCTTCTTCTAGCGACTCTTCTTCATTAGAAGTTACGTCTTCCTCAATACAAGAATCAACATCTACACAGCCATCTACTCCTTCACAAGAATCATCCTCTATTCAGATGACTTCATCTTCTTCCGCGCAAGACTCATCATCTATAGAATCTACATCTACTTCTGAGCCTCATGAGCCCTCGTCTACAGAACCTACCTCATCTTATGCGCCAGAAGAGTCTTCCATCTCGCAGGGAACTTCTTCGGAAGAATCATCCGTGACTTCTGAAGAATCATCCTCTACGACTGAGGAATCTTCATCTACTTCTCAAGAGCCTGAGCAAATCGTGGTGACCGATAGCGATGTGACATTTGAACGAGTCATCATGAAAACAAAAGAACAGATTGAAGTGGATTCAGAAGGCGCTGGATGTCAATGGCCGGTATCGCTTGAATCTTCTAATGATGGTTCGTTGATGCTTTATGGCATTGATGTTGCAGGATTATATAAATCTACAGACCATGGCCAAACCTGGACGTTATCTTGCTCTGGCATGAAATCTAGAGGCGTGGGCATGTTTGCCATCGACCCCTATAATTCAAACCATATTGTTTCATTAGGCTTAGGAACGAGTGTTGGTGCGATGCATGTTAGTTATGATGGGGCATCTACTTGGAAACAAACAAGTTTTCGTTTTAAATCCTCTGGCGCGAGATATTTATGGGATGGCCTTGAATTTGATCCTACGTCCTTTGAAGAATCCAAAAACGCTGCAAATCACGTCTATTTTTCTTGTCCTTATGATAAAGATGCTGGGATAAGAACCTCTCCATCTACGAAACCAGCCTCTCGTAGCACGTTACCAGAATCCCAAGTTGGTCTATATCTTTCTAGCGATGGTGGAGAAACCTTCGCTTTAGAAATCAACGATAAGAAACTCGCGGATGGCATTGTTAAAATAACAAGTAACGGCGATGTTTATGTTGGAAGCCAATATGGCTTATTCCTCATTGACAAAGAGAACAAAACCATTAAGCAGTCCTATTTCAATAATGATCCTGATGTTGATTATTCAAAAGGCATCACGGGTTTAGATGTCGTTGGAAATACGATTTACGCTCAAACCTGGGATGGAATCTATAAACTCGAAAATAACGTAACTACCAAGATCACCAATGAGAATTATCCAAATAAATGGCCTCAGTTTTTAGAAGTCTCTCAAAGCAATCCTAATCACATGGTCTATCAAGTTCGAAGAGATGTGAACAATTATTACGTCAATGACACGGTTGTTTCTTTCGATGGCGGGAATAGTTGGACAAGTGCGACAAACGAAAGAAATTCCTTGCTATTTAAATCTAGTTGGGAAGCGCGAGAAAAACTCTACATCATCGATCCTAGCGACGATAACAATGTGATTACATTTGGCAATGATGATTTAGTTCGTAGTCTTGATGGAGGAAGAACCTTCAAACAAACCAAATGCATATCCAACATGATGCAAGGTGGTAGGTTCAACTTTAATTATTATGACCCAGATTTATTGCTATTCTCCGCTCAAGATTATACCGGTGTGATCTCTAATGATGGCGGTGCGACCTATCGCGCATTATCCATTCCAAATAAAGGAAACTTCTATGGAGGATTTGCCGCGGATGAAGATACGATTTGGGGATTTGCTAACGTTAGCTGGAACGGTGGGACTTTAACCTATACTCATGACGGCGGCGCAACTTGGACGGATACGGGTTTATCTGTAACAGGGGTACCTGGAGCGGCATATTATTCTTCCTTGCAATCTCCGACGAATCCTAATGTCCTATTTGCTGCTGAATACTATTCTAAAGACAAAGGATATACCTGGAATAAAATGGATGGCTGCGTCAGCGTTTTCACCTTCAATTATGAAGGAGAAAAAGAGCTTTACGGTGCTAATGAAGACGGCAATATCGTCGTCTCTTATGATAACGGAGATAATTGGGTAGTCTTATCAAATGAGAATTGGAGAGGATCGAATAGACTCCAAAAGCAAACGATTCTAGATCTTGCTTACGATTGGGAAGATCATGCCGCATATGTCGTCATCCAATCGCTCATCGCGGATTATCAAGACGAAAGCAAGATATATACAATAGAAGAAATCTATAAATACGACATCACCAATAAAGCCTCTAAAAAGATGGATATTCCAGTCGATAAAAGTGGGACGGTGAGGCAAAAATCGGTCGCTGTCGATCCTAATATTCCATCGGTTGTTTATGTTGGTGGTGCAGGGGAATATTTCTCTTGCGATACTGCATTGTTAAGAAGTATTGATGGTGGAGAAAGTTGGACTGTCTTAACGACTCAAAATAATAAGAATTATCCAAATAAAGCCACCAATCAAGGTGGGTATGAAGTGTCAAACATTCGAGTGAATCCTTATGACGGCAATGTGTGGATTGCATGTGGCTGCTATGGCTATGAAATATTCAACCCGCCTTATGATGCGAGTTTACTTCAAAGAGAAAAACCACAAGCGCATACAATCAAATATTATTATCAAGATAAGTTAGTCCATGAAGCCATCATCAAGAATAACGGTAAACATCATTATATCTATGATGAGGATGGTTTGACTTTCGTTAATTGGTATCTTGATAAGGAATTGACACAAGCCTTCCCTAATGGCAGCAACGTATATGAATCCATGCCCCTTTATGCCAAAATGGAGCCTAGCATCCGCGTCAAATTTTATGATGGATCCACCTTGTTACAAGAGATGGATTTAGACCAATATGATCCTGGTGATTATTCGCAAATCCCTGCAAAAGGCGGCTATGTTTT
>ONWJ01000037.1 GCA_900321535.1 uncultured Erysipelotrichaceae bacterium | reverse complement strand
GCGAATTCCTCATGCCGGTAACGATAGATATCCGCGTCCTCGGCTCTATCTTGGAGATAGACTCCGATTTGACGGATGAGCTCGTCTTCGACGCGACCCGAGAAATGTTTCGCGAATTTATCTAATCCCGAGACTTTCACAAGCACGATCCTAAAAGGAAGCTTGGACACCATCATGCGGAGGGTATTATCGGTAAACGCGACGCGGTTCCATAATCCCGTTAACGCATCCACGTGTCCCGCCTTTTCTTCCAAAACGACCATCATGACAAGGCAGGCGATGGCTTCAAAGAAGAGCTCAACCAGCAGGTCTGAACGGATTGCCTGAAGCACGATGCCTAACGCGGCGATGATTACGAAAATGCCGACCGCGATCGAATCGCTTTTTGAAATGGCGCGCATGTTTTTGATGAAGAACACCAAGCCAAGCACGACATAGAAGCCACCGATGCCATAGAGAACCGGCATCAAAATGCCACGATGATAAATCGAGGCTTCATCCATAAAGAATGCCCAGCTATGCAAACGGTTGGTCAAAATCAATGCGATCGCGAATAAATATGGGATGAAATAAAGGACGCCGAGGACTTTGTTTTTATCTACGTTCGTGCCGGTAACCGACATGATATAAAGACCAAAGGCAAGAGAAAGGGTGCTATGGAAGATAAAGTAAAGCGCATGGAAGAAATACATCCAGTAAGAGACGCTTAGAGAGGCAATCGTCGTTAAATAAACCCCCACTACCGAGGAGACGGAAGATAACGCATTCGCAGCCAGCATCACCAAGAAAAGGAAATGCTGATTGGTAAAAATATTCTTGATTCCTTTGGGAGGAATATATTGCCTTCTTTTAGCGATTAATGAGTAAGCGAAACAAAAGACAGAAAGTATCAACGCCGATATTTCAAAGCTTGTCGTATACATTTCTTTTCCCGACAAAAAATGTTATCACAAAAGGCGAAATGGAATCAATTTGAATGCATAGAAAAAGAGGGCGCGGAAGATAAAAAGAAGTGCGTAAAGGATAAGTAATTTTAAGCGGGTTTTGCAAAGTTATTTAGAAAATTAAGCTTCTTTTTGATGGAATGAAATTGAATCAAATCGTTCGATCATCCGTTTGACGATATGGGTATGCTCGCTGTTTTCAACGATCAGAATGGTCAATGCTTCCCAGATGGTTACCGTCGCTGCGATATCTAAAATATACGACACGATATCTTTGGCGACGCCACCATTTTGCCATAAGCCAAGAAGCAATAGCATTGGGATCAGAAATGCCAAGCCGATGCAAACCAAGATGATCGCGATGCGGTTTTTGAGTCGCTTTCTATTCATCGCTTTCTTTGCTTCAAGGACCATGTTCTTGAAGAAGACGTCTTTTAATTTCTCTTCGTTAAAGCCATCCATGTTATCGAAGGAGACATCGATATCGATTTTGTAATTCTTTGGGGCGTATTTGAAGGAGGTGCCTAACCAATCCATGAAATCATCGCTTAGGACAGGGAGTTTGGTGATCGCATTGGTGTCAAAAATATCTTTCGGCTCTTTGAACTCCAGTTTCATGCATACTTTTTTACGCTTTTGGTCCACATCGAAGAATTCGCTTTCGACATCGCGGTATTCTTGAAGTAATTTCTTGGTATTCATAAAAGACTCCTTCTATAGCTTTCTAATCAAAGGGCATTATACGCCTCAGTTTTTGCATAGCAAAACGCTCCTGAAAGCCGGTCTTCAACGAAGATAAAAGGCTCTTAGTTCTTATCAAATGACTCGATCCCGCATAACTGGAATATCTCGCGAGACATCACATCAACATGCACCCCGATAGAAGATAATTCCTCGATGAACGCATCGACGTATTTGCTAGAAGAGAAGTTCTGCCCTACCGATAAGAAGAAATGATGATTGATGCAGGCGATTTCCATAACGATGTCACCAACACCAGGTTCGGCTAAGATATAGAGTTCCTCAATATATGGATCTAACGGGCCAAAGCTTCTGCTATTCGCGTAGGACACGCAGAAAGTCCATCGAGGACGCCCTGCTGCTTGCGCGATAACCCCTGTCTTCATTTCTAGTGGGAGTTGATCGAGTTTCGCATAAGTGAGCTTTCTTTGTTTGATGGACCAAAGAGAGTTCTCTTTCGACGCTTGAAGCATCATCTGTCCGCGAACGACGGTGCAGGATTTCAGCACATTATCAAGAGAGTTGCTCTTCGGGAATTCCACTTCGATGACGTTTGCGAATTGACGGTAGTTATCATGGTT
>ONWJ01000026.1 GCA_900321535.1 uncultured Erysipelotrichaceae bacterium | reverse complement strand
TCAGTAAGTTTTGGCTTGCCCCAGATATAGTCGACCCATTCCGGGAAATCGACAAACGGATTTCTATTTCCTTGGAAATTCTCGTAAATCAAATTGTTGCGGTGGATTTCATATTCATCGACAGGATCAAGCTGATGCCATTGAAGTAGATCGCCGAGAATGCCGATGTTGACTGGTTTTCCTGTTTCGGAAGAAATCTCTGATTTGCCTGCGCTTGTTGCATAATCGGCAATGGTTAATTCGGGCTCAAATTGGGTGATTGTATCCGTTCCGGAAAGGTTGTTGTAACGCGCAGCCATATAGAAGCAGGCGCGAGCGATGTCACCCTTATCGCAATCTTGCGGTTCGAAAACAACGCTCGATTCATCTAGTGGAGAAGTGCGTTTTGCAGTGCCGTTAATATTCCCTGAAAGCCAAGAATAAATAGTGGATGCATCCTGGGCGACAACGTCGACATTACCGTAGGGGTTATTGTTATGTTCTTGAGTGTTAACCCGGCAATCACCAGCAATTAAGTGGTGGACGTCAGTTCCGGCAGGGCCGGATGCGCCGCTACCGGCTTTAAATCCACGGGATTGGCACCAAACGTGTTCTCTGTTAAGGGCGTTATTATTGTTGCCGGTGTGAGCGTCCCATGCTCTGATTCGTGAATCGGGATCCTCGTGATTGCGGTACAAAGCATGAATGTATGGATTGTTCTTTTTGGAATCGTTTCTGCCGTAAGCGTAATCGGCGATTTGGCCGTCCGAGTATGTCCCATACGTTGTTTCGTTTGCAGGGGACAACGTCCAATCGCGGTCAGTGATTTCATATATCTTCCACACCGCGTCATAGGTGTAGTAGTACATGTTGTAAAGAATCGGTTTGAGGTTCTTTAGCAGATTCTGGCCCTGTCTTTCGGATTCGTCCAAATTGGATAGAGATGCATAATAAGCTCGAACGTTAGATTCTGAAGTGTCGTTAAGATTGATCGTTTGAGTAGAGGAGATGTTTCGGCTTTGACATCCGACGGGTGCCTGAATCGCGTTTGTTTCCAATGCATTTTGCTGGGTTGAAAAAATGATGCCGGAAACAGAAGCAACCCCAATTCCAAGCAAGACAGATAGCGATAGAATGCGCTTTTTATTTGGTTTCATTATGCGATTCCCCTAAAGACTTACTAAATTTATTAGAAAATTTAGCCGCTGTAAACAAAAAAGAAAATTTTATGAATTTAGTGGGGTTTTGCAGGGATTTTGGATTTTTGAAATTTCCGTGCTTTCCTTTATGGCGTGTTATGGGCTATGATAGTCATGCTTTGCATGGCTATCCACGATCAAACGGCGGAAGAGACATCCGCGAAGAAGAAAAAATCTAGTCTCAGGTACGTTCTCTATATTTCGATTGTTTTGGTTGTGACCATCGTTTCTTTGGTCGTCTCTTTATGGGGCCACACCCAAGAGGTTATGAACGCGTTTGCCCAAGCCGATGTCTGGATGATCCTTTTGATGGTGGGCCTTGTGGCTTTGGGCTTTGTCATTGACGGCATCATCATTCTGGTGTTCTGTCGTCTATATACCCGAACCTATAAATTCCACCAAGGTATCGCCGCGACGTTAGTCGGGCAATTCTATAGCAACGTTACGCCTGGTGCTTCTGGTGGTCAGATCATGGAAGCCTACACCATGAAGTCGCAGGGGATTCAGATCTCTAACGCGGCATCTATCATGGTCATGTGGTTCATCATCTTCCAGAGCGCGTTGATCGGATTCGATGTTGTTGCCTTGATTTTCGAATGGAACACCGTCATGTCCATCACTGCCCACATTCAATTCGGCAGCATCGATTGGACACTTCCGATGTGGCCTTTGATTTTGATTGGTTTCGGCTTGAACCTCTTCGTCATCGTCATGATGTTCTCGATGAGCTACAGCCATCGTTTCCATAACTTCATTCTCCATTATGTCATCGGCTTCTTAGCCAAGATTCGCCTCATCAAAAAACCAGATAAGACCAGAGAAAATCTCCGTGTTCAAGTTGAGAACTTCAAGATTGAGTTACGACGTCTCCAGTCCAATATCCCGGTTTTGATTTTGCAGTTTACCCTGTTCGTTTTGCTTATTTTCCTCCGCGACTCGATTCCTTATTTCGCCGGTCTTTCTTTGAAAGCGTGGGGCCCTGAATCGACATTCGATATCTCACAGATGTTCCATGCCTCTTTCTTATCCTCGTTCCATCAGATGGTAACCGGTTTGATTCCTCTTCCAGGTTCGGCTGGCGTTTCTGAGCTTTTCTATTCTTACTTATTTCATGATTTCTATGCCTTCCTTCCTAACGGCACCCAAAACCCATATGTCGATATCGGCGCGACAATCGCTTCTACTCAGATCCTTTGGAGAACCGTGACCTTCCACTTTGTTTTGGTGGTCTCTGGGTTGGTCGCCGCGCTTTATCGTTCCCGCGGCCAGCAAACGCCGGTCACCGCCAACCGCCAAACCTTCGTCGATTTGCAGCTGGAGACCTTTGATGAACGTAAGATTTCTGCGGATACGATGTACGAAACCGCCCAGCTTTCCCGCAGGGAACTGTTAGAAAAGCTTCGTCCTAGTAGAAAAGGTAAGGCAGAAGAAGGGGATGAATCGACCCCAACACCTAAGAAATCTAAGAAACCCAAAGCGCAGCCAAAGAAGCGTTCTTCGACAAAGAGCCAAGTTGATGAAACTGTAGGCGGAAAGAAGAAACGCCGCAAAAAGAACCAGGAAGACGACTGGGATAAGTTGGAGATTTGATCATGAACATCGCTATCTTCACCGACACATATCCGCCCGAAATCAACGGGGTTGCGACTTCCTGCGCGAATCTTTGCAAAACCTTGATGGAACATGGCCATAAGGTTTTGGTCGTTACCACCAACTCGCTTGGCAACAAGCTTTATTTCAAGGATAACGTTCTGCGTATTCCCGGCTTCAATATGAAGCAATTATATGGGTATCGCTTCTCGTGGCCTTATAACGATGAGGCCATGAAATATATCGTGGATTTCCATCCGGAAGTCATCCACGCCCAAACCGATATTGGGGTTGGCATGCTTAGCCAAGTCGTTGCATCGAGGCTTCATCTTGGCATCATCTATACCTATCACACGATGATCGAGGATTACGCTTACTACGTAACAAAAGGTCATTTCGACCGTGCTGCTCGTTCTATCGTGAGAGGTTTTTACCGCAACAAACTGAAGAACTTCGATGAGGTCATCGCCCCGTCAGATAAGATCTATGATTACCTTCGTTCGATTGGACTAGACGCGAATATCACAGTTGTGCCTACTGGCATTGAGTTCTCTCGTTTCAGCAAAGAAAACGAAAACAAGGCTGAGACGATGGCGTTGAAACAGCAATTCGGAATCGCCCCAAATGACTTTGTCATCCTTTCCTTAGGACGTATCGCGAAGGAGAAATCCATTGACGTTTTGTTAAGGGGATACGCCCAATATTTATCAAAAAACCCTGCAAAACCCACGAAATTTGTCATTACAGGGTGGGGTCCGGCCGAAGATGAACTTAAGGAATTAGCCATTAATCTTGGCATTTCCGATCACGTGATTTTCACTGGCAAAGTCTCGCCTGACAAGACGCAGATCTATTATCATCTTGGTGACGCTTTTGCCTCGGCATCGTTATCTGAGACGCAGGGGTTAACCTTCATGGAGGCCATGTCTGCTTCCTTAGTGGTGCTTGCCCGTTATGATGATAACCTTGTCGGCACGATCAAAGATGGGGAAACGGGCTTCTTCTTCTTGGACGAAAATGATTTTGGCAAGAAGCTGGAGCATGTCATCAATTTATCAAAAGAGGGGAGAAACGCGATCATCACTCAAGCCATGGATGCGATTGAGCCTTATTCCATGGAGCATTTCTATCAATCAGTAATGGAGGTCTACCAACGTGTCGTTAGAAGAAACTGGTAAAAAGATTCAATCGATTAAGTTTGGTAAGCGCAAGGTGCTTGTGCGTTTTGCTGATGGAGACGAGCTTTCCTTCTCCAAAAATGCATTCACTGAACAGCCTTTATACGCTGAGAAAGTTCTCTCTCAAGACGAATACAAGGCGTTACTTGTTTTGGCGTCGGAAGACAAAATCACCAACGCGGTGCTCCGTTATGCCGTCAAAGAGCTCCACACCAAACACGAAACCATTCAATATCTCTATGGCAAAGGGGCGGATGAAAAGACCGCCTATCGCTTGATCTATAAGCTGGAAGAAGAAGGCTTGATCAACGATGAGCTATATGCGACCACTTACGCTAGAGACGTCGCGGGAGTGAAACTATATGGTCGCAACCGCGTCTTATTCGATTTGAAGCACAAAGGCATTGAGGACGAGATTCTCTCTTCGCTTCAATTCGATGAATTAACCGAGCTATCCAAAGCTAGGAAATTCGCGGCCTTGGCAAACAAGAAATATGCTAAGAACACGAACACCAAAAAGATGTATAAAGTCACATCCGCTTTGCTTCGTCGCGGATTTGATGAACATATCGCCCAAGAGGCAGCAAGACTAGAATTCGTCATGGGCGATCCTGAACTTGAACTAGAACGCTTAAAAGCCGAGGCCCAGCGCGTTAAAGCCCGCTACAGCAAGAAATACCACGGCTATGATTTAACGCGCCGTGTCGCGCTCTCTTTGGCTAGAAAAGGCTATCCCTACGAGGATATCAAAGCCGCATTGGAGGAATTTGATCATGAAGATTACGGAAATGACTGACGGGACCAACGTCTATGGCAATTTCTTTGTCAACGATGTGAAGCGCTGCGTCGATAACAAAGGCGGCAATTATTTAGCCGTCGTTTTGCAAGATAGCTCTGGCACGATGGAAGGCCGTAAATGGAGTTCTACCCTTGAAGATGAAGATATCATCGTCAAAGGCAAAGTCATCTATATCGAAGGCAAGGTCAATAAATATAACAAAACCCTCCAACTAAAGATCATGGAAGCCGCCAAAGTGAATGAAGATGAGGTCGATTGGGCCCAATTCATTTCAACTGCTCCGATGGATTTGAAGGTAATGAAAGCTAAACTAGACGCTTACGTTGATTCCATCCAAAACAATGACGTCAAAATGCTGGTTACCAAATTATTAGCGAACTTTGCGAAACGTTTCTATGTTTGGCCAGCCGCGGTAAGAAATCACCATGACTATATTTCTGGACTTCTCTATCATTCCATCACCATGGCTGATATGACGGTGAAGGTTTGCAGCGTCTACCCTCAAATCAACCGCGATGTTCTTCTAGGCGGAGCGATTATTCATGATCTTGGCAAGACGGTAGAGCTTTCTGGCGTTCAATCGACTGCCTTTACCTTAGAAGGAAAGATGCTTGGCCATATTTCCATCGGGCAAGCTGAACTTAGGAAAGCCGCGAAAGAACTTGGCATGTATGCTTATGATGATCTGCCGGAAGAAGAACAAGTGGAAACCCATCCTCTTTTCCGCAAAAAAGAGGTCGCTGTTTGCATGGAACATATGATCCTTTCTCATCATGGACAACCCGATTTCGGCTCACCCGTGCGTCCGTTAACGCGCGAAGCGCATGTCTGAGCGGCGATCGATGACCTCGATGCGAAGATGAATATTTTGGATAAGGCTTATGCCTCGGTTGAGCCTGGCAATTCCACCGCGAAACTATTCAACATGGATGAGCGTTATTTCTATAAACCGTTCTACACGGTTGAGCCAGACCGTCCTGCCGGTCTAAACGCGGAGCAGGCGCTTGAGGAACTCAAGAAATAGAATCCAATAAGATAAGACGACTGACTTCCGCCAGTCGTTTTTGATGTGGCCGCCAAAACACTCGAAAAGGCTTAGCAATACTTGTCTATAGTCCGCCATGTTTTTATGCGTTAGTAGACAAAAACCCAGTTGATTGAAGAAATCAGCCCAGTGTTTTATTTAAGTCTAATAAGCCTTGAGATTCATTAAATCAAGTAATGAATAAGAGGCTTCGGCAATAGAACGCTATGGTAGAAAAGAAGAATTAGATATCTCGGGACCTCAATCGCGGCGCCAGCGCGATATTAAAAAACGAGCAGAGCGGCGAGACTAGACCCTCGTCACACTGCTCGTTATTGTCTAGGAAGATATTATTCGTCGAGCGCTTCTTTGATTTGGTAGGCAAGGCGCGGCAAATCGATATCTGAGGTGTTTTGGCTCTTCATGGTGATGGAGAAGCCGCCTTCCCCTCCGGTATATCTAGGAATGACGTGGACGTGGAAATGGGGGACGCTTTGTCCTGCTGCCTCACCGCAGTTGGTGAGGATATTAACGCCCTTTGCACCCAAAATAGAAACCTCGGCTTGGCCAATGCGTCTAGCGACCGCGAAGACTTTGGCGATGAGATCCGTAGGGCAAGAAAGGAAAGAATCATAATGCTCTTTCGGGATGACCAAAGTGTGGCCTCTGGTGGTTTGGGAGATGTCTAGAATCGCGATGACTTCATCGTCTTCATAGACTTTGCTAGATGGGATTTCACCATCGATGATTTTGCAGAATACATCTTTCATGATTATTCCTCCGACTTATGCCTATATATTATAAAGAGAAAGGGCGCCGATGGGGCGCCCAATTCGTTTTGAGTTTCGATTAGTCGAAGAGATCTGGGAAGGTCTCTTTGAAATAATCATAGACAGCCTGATCGTGGTAGGCGAGCGCGGCTTTCTTGACGTAGTACTGACGAGCGGCTTTCTTATAAGCATCGCCGTCAGCGATCAAGGTCGCGACGTCTTGAACGATTTGGCCCATCTTTTCTTCTGGGTAAGCGGATTCGCCGCCGACTTGAAGTTTCGGACCTTTGACAGCCTCATCGACACGGATGATGTACCAGTTGGAGGAAGAGGTGTCGCTGATGCACTCTGGGGTATCATCGTCACGGGAGGAAACCTTTGGAGTAAGGTAGTAGTCACCGTTATAGAAGACACCGAATTCAGGGGTGCGGTTCTCGTCCGCGTCAAGGTCGTTAGCGACGTTGACTTTGAATAGACGAGACTTGATTTCGCTTGGAAGATCAGAGAGACCGGAGTTGGTGTACCAACCTTCGGTGACTTTGCTGGAAGCGACGATTTCGTTGGTCTTGATCTTCAAGCCCGTCTCTTTGGTGTAGGCAGAGCCACCGGTGAAATCGGTGGTGGAGCCTTCTTCCCAACGGGAGGAGGTGAGCT
>ONWJ01000221.1 GCA_900321535.1 uncultured Erysipelotrichaceae bacterium | reverse complement strand
GGGCCAAAGGTTTTGTTGAATAATTTTTGGGCTTTCTCAAATTGAATCATAAGTCCACTCCTTGATATTGTCGGGCTTTCAATAGATATATTGTGACATAGTTATGTCGATTTTTCTTCCTAAAAAGTATTTTCTTTTTAGAATCGTAGATTTTGGTATCTCGTTTCTTTATTTTTCACCGAATTCCAAGCGATAGAAACGACGATATGGGGTGCCCGCTTTCACGATGTTATCTTCGATATGGGCGAAGGCGTCTTGCGGCTCAAGAGCAATGCCGGCATGGCGGTTGTTTTTGATACCCTCGATGAGTTTTCCAAGCTTGGCACCGCTGTTTTTAAAGGTGTAGTTGTAGGTGTAATAAACCATGCCACGCATATCGGTGAAGATCTTCATCGTGTAATGGGTGGATGATAAGGTTGCCTGCGGGATATTTGGATTGATTTCATCGTAGACGGCGCAGTGATCATAGCCACGGAATCTGCTGTCGTAGATGGATGTATCGAATAAATCGAGGCGAATCGGCTTCTCTTTCTTAAAAGAAAGGACCGGAGTCATCTCGATTTCTCCAACCGGCAATTGGTCTTTATCCATTTCAATGATGCGGCTGGCGTTCATTTGCAAAGTATGGTTGAGGATGCAATCTTCGCCGAGGTTGAAATAGGTATGCGCGGTTGGTTTGATTGGGACATCCTCATCGGCGACGATATCGAAGTCGCATTGTAGTGTCGGCTTGTTGAATGGGATCGAATAGGTGATCTTCACATCACAAGAAGCGGGGTAACCTTGGAACGGTTTGGTCTTTTTGGTGAAGATGATGCGGATTGGATCTGCTTCCACTACCTCAACATCGAAGTTGGTGAAGGCAAAGGATGCCGAACCGCTATGAAGAGAGTTCTCGCCTTCGTTGGTCTCTAGTTGTTGGACTTTGCCATTGAGCGTGTAACGCCCTTTTGCGATTCTTCCACACATTGGACCGACGACTCTGCCAAAGTAAGTGAAGTCTTCAGCCAGGTAGAAATCCTTATCCTCGAACGTGATGTTCATTGGCTTTCCTTTGAAGTCAATGCGATAAAGCGCGGCGCCTTGCTTGCAGAAAATCACTGCAAATCCTGCGTCATTTTCAACTTTTAAGAACATTTTGTTCTGATCGATGTATTCAACCTTCATAGACGAGCCTCCTTCAAAATGCTGGATAATTCTTTGATGGTGAAGAGTTTTGGCACTGGATAAAGTGGGTTGCCTTCTTTGTCGGCGTGCTTGGCTAAGGCGGGAATATCTTCTTCTGGATAGCCGGCGTTAAAGTCTTTGGAGATCCCCATCTTCGCGTTTAAGGAATCTACGACCGAGGCTAACGCTTCATAGGGTTCAAGATCCTTGTTATAGGTGATGCCTAGATAATAGAGAATCTCAGTGGCTTTCTTATTGATGGATTTGCCATAGGCGCGAAGTACATAAGGGAGCAAAACCGCATTGGCAAAACCATGCGGGACATTATAGAAACCGCCCAAAGAATGGGCTAAAGCGTGGACATAGCCAACAAAAGCACGGGTAAACGCATTGCCTGCATCATAAGACGCTTTTAGCATCGCGTTTCTCGCCCACTCGTTGCTTACATCTTCATAGAACGCAAGAAGATACTTGCCAATTCCTGCAAATGCGTCTTTGGCGCATTGCTTGGTGAATTTGGTGTTTGCTCTTCCAAGATACGCTTCCACTGCATGAGTTAAGGCATCCATGCCAGTCATCGCGATGACTTTCTTCGGGAGTTTGGCTAGAAGCGCGCCGTCTAGATAGGCATAGGAAGGCACAAGTGCCGGGGCATCGATTTGGTATTTGTCTTTCTTTTCTTCGTCGACGATCACACTGGCTAACGTCGTTTCTGAGCCGGTTCCGCAGGTCGTAGGAATGGCAAAAAGAGGCGGGATTTTGCGGTGAATTTTCAAAATCCCTGCAAATTGGCCGATTTTTTTCTTAGGGTAAACGACAACCACTCCAACCGCTTTGGCTAAGTCGATGGTGGATCCTCCACCTAAAGCGATCAAGCAATCGCAGCCACCGTCAAAATAGGCTTGCTTAGCTTGCTCAACGAGCTTGGTGGTCGGATTGGGCTTGATATCGGTAAAGAAGCGCGCTTTGAAGCCCGCTTCTTTTAGTTTGTTTTCTAGGGCTAGGCTAAGCCCAGCGTTGCGGAGCACACCTTCAATGAAGAATAGAGGTCTAGATAATCCGCGTTCTTTCATATCGTCGATTAACGTCAAAGAACAACCTTCGCCTTGTTTGGTTTTTGGCAATGGGATAGAAAGAAAACGCATGCCAAGAGATAGGCCGAATTGGAAGGTGCGGCAATAAAAAGCGCGGAAGATGTTCATACTAATGGCGCGATGAGTCTTAGCATCGCCCAATACGTCTTGTTGCGGACATGCCAGTGCTCCCACTCCTCCATGCTGACTTCATGGCATTGCTCTAATGTCTTTAGATAATCGTCTTTCATATCGACGACGGCTTTATTGCCCACCACCAAGGTTCCGCATTCCATATGAAGATAGAGGGAACGATAGTCCAAGTTGATGGTGCCGCAGGTCGCGATCTCATCATCGGCGATAAACACTTTCTCATGAACGAAGCCAGGCGTGTATTCGAATACACGTACCCCCGCTTTCATCAAAGGACCATAGAAAGAACGGGTCAAACCGAAGACGGTTGGCTTATCAGGAATATGAGGTGTAAGGAGTCTGACATCCACGCCTTTTTGGGCGGCATAGCAAAGGGCATCGAGCATCTCTTGGTTGATGATGAGGTATGGGGTGGCGACATAAAGGTATTTATGGGCCAAGGCACATAAAGAGATATAGACGCGTTGTCCAATCGCGTTCTTATCGTAAGGAAGATCGGTATAAGGCTGGACGAATCCTTCTGATGTTGGGAACCCGCCGATTTCATCGATGAAGGTCGAAGCATCATAATAGGACTTATCGATTTCTTCTTTGACCTTGGAATTGCTGTTCCAGTTGGCCAAGAACATGGCGGTGAAGTTGCTGACGGCAGCGCCTCTAAGCAGCATCGCGTTATCTTTCCAATGGCCGAAGCGGACTTCGGCGTTGATGTATTCATCGGCGATGTTGAATCCACCAGTAAAGCAAGTATGGCCATCGATGACCATGATTTTACGGTGATCGCGGTTATTCATTCGGATGTCCATCAAAGGACGGAATGGATTGAAACAGATGGATTTGATGCCGTCTTTGGCCAAGATCTTGTCATATCTCCAAGGCACGGTCGAGATCGAGCCGACATCATCATAAAGGACACGGACATCCACGCCTTCTTTGACTTTTTGTTTCAAGATCTCAAGGATGGATCCCCAGAATTTGCCTTCTCCGATGATGAAG
>ONWJ01000021.1 GCA_900321535.1 uncultured Erysipelotrichaceae bacterium | reverse complement strand
TTTTTCTCATGCCTAAATTGTATCCTCCTGATAAGTGTTGGCAATAATTAAGAATGGCGGCTGACTCGTTTACAGGGCTTATTTCTTCTCTATAATTACGGCGAAATGAATATCAAACTCGTACGTTTATCAAAACAATATCAGCCTCAATTAGAAGAGATGCTAGAGGAGTGGATTGCCTTCCATGACTCCAATCATAGTCCCTACGCGATCTTTAAAAATGACTACCATGATTTCGACAATTATCTTGCGAAACTTGATGTTAAAGACACGAGAGGCGGCCTTGTCCCTGACTCGACATTTTTCGCCTTGGATATGGACCGGAATATCTTTGTCGGCGCGATCAATATCCGTCATTGCTTGAATGAAAAACTGCTTAAAACCGGCGGGCATATCGGAGACGGCGTCCGTCCAAGCGAGCGGAGAAAAGGCGTTGCAACGGAAATGATTCGTTTAGGCTTAATCGAATGCAAGAAGCTTGGTATTGACCGCGTGTTAATCACTTGCGATAAAAGCAACATCGGCTCCATGAAGTCCATTGTCCGTAATGGCGGCGTTTTAGAAAACGAAGTCGAAGAAGACGGCGAGATCGTTCAACGTTACTGGATCGATAATCAATAGAGCGATCACTTAGAATGCGTTATGATGTTTGCATGGACTACATCAAAAGCATTCGGCCAAAGTTAGGCCATCAAAAAATCATCCTCAATTGTGCAGGCGCCTTAATCATCAAAGACGGCAAGGTTCTGCTACAACGAAGACAAGACAATCATAAATGGGGCTTTCCCGGCGGGCTTTTGGAATTGCATGAAACCTATGAAGAGGCAGCTCTCCGCGAAGTGAAAGAAGAAACGGGCTTGACCGTTAAACTAGAATCGTTTCTCGGCATCTATCATAACCATCATATGGTGTGGTCCAATGGGGACGAGGCTCATACGATTGGAGCCTTTTACACCGCGAGTATTGTTTCGGGCGAGCCTCGCGTCGATGAAGAGTCTTTGGAACTGAAATATTTCGGCTTCGATGAGCTGCCCGATTTGTTTGCAGAAGACATGGTAGAGGCGGTAAAAGCATACCTCCGCGGCGTTCGACTACCTTTATTAAACGAAAACCGTTCTCGATAAAACAGACGGGTTTTGCAAGGTATTTTCGTTTTCACAAAAATGCTTTCTTGTTGTTTTTGAACGAATAATTGTTTTTTCAACTGTCCATGATATTATCATGGGGAAATTATGAATTTGAGTTATGACGTCTCATATTCGGTCGCCGGATTGTTTATCTGCGTCATTTTGTTGGTCATTGTCAGCCTTCATTATTCTTCGACCAATTTGATCAACAAGCGTTACAAATGGTTTTTGATTTCGGCGATTGTCACCATCGCGCTAGACC
Organism: uncultured Erysipelotrichaceae bacterium; assembly: GCA_900321535.1. Lineage (GTDB taxonomy): Bacteria > Bacillota_I > Bacilli_A > RFN20 > CAG-826 > Alloenteromonas. The sequence goes on along the minus strand of ONWJ01000021.1, from coordinate 4,397 downwards.
TTGGTACGGTCATTACCAATGACTACGCCTCTTTGTTCCCCAATTGGCTCAATATGACGCTTAATGGGCTTTACTTTTTAAGCGCCACAACGGTCGCGGTTCTATTCTTGTATTATTGCATCTCGGTCGCCCTTGTTAATTCGTCGCCGAAAACCAGATCCATCTTCTATATGGTGAATCTTGGTGTTCTTGGCGTGCACCTTATCACCTTAATCATCAATTCTTTTACCGGGTTCTATTTCTTCTTCGATGCCCAATCCGTTTATTCCCATGGTCCCGCTTATTTCGCGGTGAATTCGGCCTCTATTCTCTTCGTCGTGGAATCGATGATCTTATTCATCATCAAGAATAAGTTCTTCAAGAAGGCGCAGATCGTATCAATCGTTTTGTTCTACGCGTTCTTCTTTGCCGCTTTTATCCTGCAGCTTACTATTTTCCCCAAGATCCTATTAACGGATTTTGGCATCGCTTTAGGCGTGTTGATGCTTTTCTTCACCATCGAAACACCGGACTACGTGAAATTGATGATGACGTTAAACGAACTAAACGAGCTGAAAGCGTCGCTTGAGATCCAAGTCGAAAACCGTACCCAGGAATTGAATCAGGAAAAGGAATCCTACGAGGAACTTACGTTAGAGACGCTTTCCTCTTTAGCTAACGTCATCGACGCGAAAGACCATTATACGAACGGACATTCCAAACGTGTCGCGGCTTATGCAAAAGGCATTGCCGAGACGATTGGATTATCCCCGATGGAATGCGAGCAAATCTATTTCGCCGGATTGATTCACGATGTTGGTAAGATTGGCATTAACGAAGCCATTTTAACCAAGCCTGGCAAATTGGATGAATCAGAATATCACATCATCCAGTCCCATAGTGCCCTTGGCGGGGACATCTTGAAGGGTATCCGCGAATTCCCATTGTTCGAGCAGGTTGCCCGTAGCCATCATGAACGCGTGGATGGAAAGGGTTATCCTGATAAGCTTGCTGGGGATAACATCCCATTCCCAGCCCGCATCGTTGCCGTCGCCGATGCCTTTGACGCGATGACCAGCGACCGTAGCTACAGGAAAGCGCTGAGTATCCAAGTCGCCATCTCCGAACTCATCAGATGCAAAGGCACGCAATTTGACGCTCAAGTTGTGGAAGCCTTCCTCAACCTCAATGATCGCTTTGGTGGGAACATCGTTGCCCACGCCGATGAATTAGCCGCAGACGTGAAAACCACGCATCTTAAGGTATGAGCGCTTTGACCTAGCGCATTACGTGGAGTACAATTTTGCCCGCCGCTAGGACAAGATGTGCCCATAGCTCAGCTGGATAGAGCGTAACCCTCCGAAGGTTAAGGTCAGGCGTTCGAATCGCCTTGGGCACGCCAAAAACGCATTGAAGATGGTAGCAATATCATCTTTTTTGTTTCTGCGCTATGAGGAGAAGCACCCGATCGATCTTCGACTGAAATCCATTCGTCGCGTTAAGCCGGTGACGAATACTTCATGCTACCGATTCTAACAAAATCGAAAAATTTACAGCAAAACCCTTTTATTTTTGAGAATGATTGGTTTTCAAATATTTCTTTAGATAATAGATTGTTGGAACCATCATGCTTAAGGCGCCGACGAGCCAAGCGAACCAATCTCCTGAGGCAACGATGAAATAGGCCGCTTGAGGCGAAGCACTGTTGAATGACCCAAATATCCAATAGGGGAGAAGCGAGCAAGCCAAGATTCTAGCAAATAGTTCGCTGACGCCACCGATAAAGGGGAACAGAGGTTTTTCTAATCCTTGCAAGACGCCGCGGAAGATGAAAAGGAACATTAGGAAAAGCAGGGTCGGAACGGAAAGGAACAAATAAACATTCCCATAATAAATGGATTGCTCGGTTACCTTTTCTGACGATAAGAAAAGATATTGATAGAATCCGTTGATAAGCAAGGGCAATCCAATCGCGTTCATCAAAAGTGTTAAGACAAGCCCAATGATGATCGCGCTTTTGATCCCTATTTTGATACGGTCGAAACGCCCAGCCCCGTAGTTTTGGGATACATAAGAAATCATAGCGGTGCCAAGCGCCCCAAAAGGCGCGAGCAACAGATTGATTAATTTACATGCCGTCCCATATCCCAATTGAGCTGGAAGGCCTGGCACGGCGGATTGATCAGGGTTGATATCAAAGCGAATGACCCCGCTGGTCATCGCGATGATACCAAACCCAAGGACGCTATATTGGAAGCCCAATGGGATGCCGTTTTTCAAGTGGTCACCGATGGAACGTAGTGTGGGTTTTGCGTTTTTGAAGTCAAAACGGAATTCCTCGTATTTCCTTGCCCCATAAATAAGGGATAGCACACAGGCAACACCTTCTGATAGAACTGTGGCTAACGCACTTCCTGCCACGCCCCAATGGAACGCTCTGATGAAAAGAACATCCAAGCCAATGTTCAAAAGAACCCCAAAGGCCAAGAAGACAAACGGCATGAAGGAATCCCCTTTAGCGCGAAGATTTGCCATCGACATGTTGTAGAAAACAACAAGCAAGCTTCCGCTGAAAAGATAGGTCATGTAAATGACCGCTTCATCAAATTCCATTTGCATGGAAGGGTCACCTGAGCCGTTATAAATATGAAGCAACTGCAGGAATGCCGGGATCAATGCGATGCCTGCAATGGTTAAGAAGATGGAGACAAAAACGCATAAAATGCATTGAGTGAGAAAACTACGTTTTGCTTCATTTAGGTTCTTCGCCCCGACATATTTAGAAAGAATAACGGAAAAACCAGACGTTGCACCCATGCCAAAATTCAAAACGAGGTAATGAACGGAAGCGGATGCGTTGATAGCGGCCACGGATTCTCCGGCTAGTGACTGTCCCACAATCGCAGCGTCAGTCAAGGTATACAGTTGCTGAAAAATCGTGGAAAGAAGGATTGGAATAAGAAAAACAAGAATCCCCTTGGTCGGATTTCCTGATGTTAGGTCTTGCTTGCCAAATAAGGACTTCAGTTTCGTCAACATAATCAACCTGCAGGATTATATCCTGTCCTTTTCATTTTTAAAGCGATTAACTACAATGAAATGAGAAAAGGAGAAATAAATTCATGATTGTCACCATCGATCGCGAGTTCGGAAGTGGGGGACGCGAGTTAGGACGCCGCCTAGCAGAAGCTTTGGGCATTGCCTATTACGATAAGGAAATCTTAGAAGAAATCGCCAAGAAATCTTCTTACTGTTTGGAATACATTGAATCCGTCTCTGAATCTAAGCCGATGTCTTTGTTGCCGATTCATTATGGGCAAACATTGTCGTTTGGCATCGACCTTACCATGCAGCAAAACATGGATATCTTGGCGATGCAAAATACAACCATCCGTGATTTAGCAAGTCGCTCCTCCTGCGTCATCATGGGAAGAGCCTCGGGGTATCTACTTCGTGACATGGATCCATTCCGTATCTTTGTTTATGCAGACGATGACTTTAAGGTCAAACGTTTCCGCAAGTACGGGGACGAAAACGAATCGGATAGAAGCATCCTCAAGAAGCTTTCCGAGGTAGATAAACGCCGCCGCAAATACCATGAATTTGTCACCGGTTTGAAGTGGGGCACCCCGATCAATTACGATTTGATGGTCAACACTTCGTCCGCTGATTTAAAGGCGCTTGCTACTGCCATTGCAGAATACATCCGCAGCGTTTTCAAGAAAAACCAAGGCTGATTTGCTAGGGTTTTCGCGAATTCTAGTTCTTCAAACCCGCGCCCATAAAATTCCTAATGCAATTTCTCTGTGTTAAGAGTATTATATGCAAGCCGAAATAATCGGCCTGGCCTCCTGGTGGAATGGTAGACGCGGTGGACTCAAAATCCACTCTGTGATGAGCAGGTGTCGGTTCGAGTCCGACGGAGGCCACCAATAGATAACAAAAAACAGGGCTTCGAGCCCTGTTTTGCTTTCTCTAGATAGAGATTAAAGTGGCAAATCCTTTTTGACGAATTTCCTGCTTCCAAGGAAGGCGAAGACAACGCCGATTGCAAGGAGGATGCCAAGCTTCCAGATCCAATCGAAGCTTATAGCGGCATCAAGCCCAGCGGTCGCTTTAGAGAAGGCAGACATGGATGAGGTGTCGACCAAGGTGAATAACGAGGCGTAGTTGAATGCTTCCATGGCTTTGACACCGACGCCAACGGCGACGAAGACTTCGTTGCCGAACAAACCGAGAATGGTGCAAAGGAAGGAAAGAACGCAAACACCGCCGCCAACCGCGATGGAGTTGCTGGATTTGTTGAAGAATCCGCTGGCACCGAAGCAAATGCCCATAAGACCGAACATTGCAAGGAATGAGCCAACGCAATATAAGACGGTGGTTGTGGCGTTATAAGTAGAGGACGTTCCTTCTTC
>ONWJ01000240.1 GCA_900321535.1 uncultured Erysipelotrichaceae bacterium | reverse complement strand
TATTCCATCATCTTCGCGTTTGGTTTGTACCGTCCATTCCTCAATGTTCTCTATTATGGCTCGATTGCCGTCACGTTCTTCGTCGGCATCTCCATCCATCTTTCTTCTGCTCAGATCGTCGCGTTCTATCTATACCTCTCCCGTTTCTTCAACCCAATCCAGCAAATCGCGGATCAATTGAACCAAATCCACCGTGCGACGACCGCGGCCGAACGTCTTTACTCGCTTTTGGATGTTCCACCTGAAGTGGTGGATAAACCCGATGCGATCGAAGTCGACCATTTCGAAGGCCGCATCGAATTCAAAAACGTATGGTTTGCCTATGAGAAAGACAACTGGATTCTCAAGGACGTCTCTTTCGTCGTCGAACCGAAACAAACTGTCGCATTTGTCGGGGCGACTGGGGCTGGCAAAACCACGATTCTGTCTTTAATCGTACGTAACTTCGAAATCCAAAAAGGCCAGATTCTTATCGATGGCATCGATATTGCTCATATCAAAATCGATAGCCTGCGCAAGGCCATTGGGCAAATGTTGCAGGATGTCACCTTGTTCTCGGGCTCTATCCGCACCAATTTGACTTTGCATGATGAATCGTTCACGGACGAAGAAATCAAGTCCGCGACCGATTATGTCAACGCCACCCCGTTCGTGGAATCTTTGCCTAATAAACTTGAAGAAGAAGTGCTTGAGCGCGGCGAGAATTTCTCCTCAGGTCAACGCCAGCTGCTTTCTTTCGCCCGCACCATCTTGCATCGTCCTCAGATTCTTATCCTCGATGAAGCGACTGCTAACATCGACACCGAAACCGAGCTTTTGATCCAAGACTCTTTGGAGAAGATCAAGACCATCGGAACCATGCTCGTTGTCGCTCACCGTCTCTCTACCATCCAGCACGCGGACAAAATCATCGTGCTTCAAAATGGTGAGATTTTAGAGCAGGGCACCCATCAGCAATTGCTCCATCAAAGAGGGCATTATTTCAAACTCTATGAGCTTCAATATGCAGACCAAGAAAACTGATTTTCGTGTTACAAAGGCCTATATTTTTCAAAATCTTTGCAAAACCCCTCTTTTTCTAGGCGTGCAACTAGGGGCTTCATCTTTGCCCTTTAGGGATTTTTGAGTTTAATGTTATACTTTTTGGCGGTTAATTATGGAATATCAATATCTGAACAAAACGATGACCCTCTTCCTTGAAGGAAGAATCACTTCCGCGAACGCGGATTCCACCCGTGACGACATCCACGCGATTCTAAATGGCAAAGATGTTGAGAAAGTGGTGCTCGATGCCGGGAAGCTAGAATACATCTCTTCCGCTGGGCTTCGTATCGTCTTCGCCCTCAAGCGTGATTATGCGGATTTATCGATCGTCAATGTCTCGCTGGATGTTTTCGATATCTTCGAGATGACAGGCTTTACCAAAATCCTCAAGGTCTACCGCAAATTGGCCGAGATTGATGTCACCGGTATGCAAGTGATCGGCGAGGGCCGCACTGGCATTGTTTATAGAATGAATAAGGATACGATTCTTAAAGTCTATAAGCGTGATGTCTCCATCGGGGATATTGAAGCCGAGATGAAGCTTTCCCGCGAATCGTTCGTGTTGGGTATTCCTACTGCGATTACTTTCGATATCGTCAAAGTCGGAACGCGCCTTGCTTCTCGATTTGAGATGCTTGACTGCGACACCTTTGCCGAAGTCATCGCCAAAGACGTTGCCCATCTTGATAATTACCTTGACCAATATGCTGAGTTGCTACGAAAAATCAACTCTACCTCTTCTTCTGACCTCGATCTTCCTGATAAAAAGAAGAAGTGGATTCAGCACGCTGAACTCTGCTTGCCTCATCTTGACGATGCCCATGGCAAGAAACTCATGGATTTGATCCAAGCGGTTCCAGAAAGAAAGACCTTCGTCCATGGAGATTGCCATATCAAAAACATCATGTCCGATGGCAAGTCCTTGTTCCTTATTGATATGGGTGCCCTTTCTACTGGCCATCCGATCTTTGAACTGGCGGCTCTTTATCGCACCTTCTTTGGATTCGATTTCGTCGATCCTGGCAATACTGAGCGTTTCTTGGAATTGCCTCGCGATGTGTTAGATAAGCTCTTCTTTGGCTTGATGGAGCGTTACTTCGG
>ONWJ01000257.1 GCA_900321535.1 uncultured Erysipelotrichaceae bacterium | reverse complement strand
TTTTTGCGCAGATTTCTCGAATTTTCGATGAATATCATCTTGATTATTGCAAATGGGATTTTAACCGCATGCTAACCGAGGCACATTCTTCAACCTACCAAAAGAAATACGGCAGCATCTTCCATCAGTTCGTGATGGGTTCTTACGATTTGCTTAATCGCTTTGTAAAGCGTTATCCAAACGTCATCCTCGAGACTTGCTCTGGCGGAGGAGGTCGTTTCGATTTTGGCATGCTTTATTACTCTCATCAGATTTGGGCATCCGACGAAACCGATGTGATTCCTAGATCGGAAATCCAGTACTCCACGAACCTGTTCTATCCAATGCAATGCATCGGTGCGCATATCAGCGCTAGAAAGCTTCTTTCTATTTCTGAGAAAGGGGCTTTAGCGATGTTCGGCACATTCGGATATGAACTCAACCCACTTCTTCTGAATCAAAACGATATGGAAGAGGTGCGTCTTGCGAACAAACGATTCTTAGAGAATTACGATATCGTCATGAAGGGCGATTACTATCCTCTACTTAACCCATTTGAAGGCAATTTCGTTGCTTGGGAGATGGTGGATAAAGAAAAGAATAACGCGGTCGTTTATTTCATGAATTACCGTCATATCAATTGGAGAGCCCGCTTTATCAAGCTGCGTGGTTTAGACCCGAACAAACAGTACCGTAATAACCTCGATAACCTCTATCATAGCGGCGCTTACTATGAGCAAATCGGCCTCAACTTATCGGTTGGGATGCCGTCATTTACACCTCAGATCATTGAATTGAGAGCGAAATGAGAAAGCATATCCTGGAAAGAGATACCAAGCGATGGAAGCTTTTCCTCATTTCTTTCCTCGAACTCTTTTTCGCTTCACTTGTTTCTATCGGAGTTTATTACGCTGCATTCCAGCCTATTTTCCAGTCCGCCTTTTCTGCTGATGTAGCACAAGAAGAAGCAGCAAGAAAAGAGATTCTTTCCATTGGAACCGAATCAAAGCTCATGCATCTTCAAGTGGATTCTTCCTCGGTTTATTCACTTGATAACTCCTATAAATACTATGTCCGCACCTTATTAAGGGATGCCTATGAAAACCCGCTTGGGCAGTACGATATGGCCGAGGACAAAGATGGCTATCAAAACAAGAAAGAGGAGATGTCTCTTTTCCCAAAAATCGAGAGCACCACTTTCTTCAGCGATGATTTCATTGGTCAGTTTTATACTTCGTTTGCAGCTGAGAAAGGGCTTCTTTCCACCACCAAACCAGCGAAGGAATATTTCATTGTCGACATCTTAGGAATCAATGCGACAACGTTATCTTCAACTTACTTCACCGCGACTAATCTAGAGACGTATCCCATCTTGAAACCAGAAATCAGACGAGCGCTTTTCTCTTATCAAGTATTGAAGATCGCTACCAACGACTACGCCAAAATTGACCAGCAGTTTTACCAGTACTTCTCCGCCATCTATGAAAACGCCGGTAAAACGCTTTTAAGCTACCGGCCATATAAAATAGCCTTCGATCAATATAATGCGTCCTATGCGAGGCTAGAGTCGTTTAGAATCGGTTTTATTCCAGCCTCCTATCTAATCGCTTATCTTTTGTTGTTTGTTCTCCCCCGCTTCTTCACTCCATACCACGCTTCCTTGGTTCAATTGCTCTTTAAACGGGCTCAGCTAGATGAAGAAGGCGAACCAAAAAAGCGCATTATCATCATTCAAACGTTGCTTGGCTTATTGAAGTATTTCCCCGCCGTGATTGGTGTATGCCTAGCAGGCAATACCAGCGCCCTATTCATGGCGTTTGGATCAACACCGATCAATCTGTTCTTGCTATGCATCATTGCCTTAGCAATCGACCTTGCTTCTACGATGACTTTGCTCATCAAAAAAGAGCCGCGCAACCTGTTCGATTTGATCAGCGGCTCTTGGAATTACCGTTATTTTATCGATTATCGCGACGATAAATGATCCCGCCGCTGATTCCGGAATTGCTTCGGGGTCATATTGTTTTTGCGTTTGAATTCACGGATGAAGTTATTAGCAGAGGAAAACCCGCTTTCAATCGCGATTTCCTTGATGGATTTTTGGGTGACTTTGAGTAGCTTTTTCGCATAATTCAGCTTATATGCGGTCAAATACTCAATATAGGTCATCCCGGTCTTTTTCTTGAAGATCTCACAGAAGTAATTCTTCTGGTAACCAGAATAAGCGCTGATTTCTTCTAGCGATGGAGAACGAGCGAAGTTTTTATGGATGCATTGAAGGACATCGTTTTTCTTGCTGGCTTTGCCAATGGCTTCATGACGTTGCTCGCTGCCAATGACGATGAGTAGCAAGGCATTTAACAAGTGGGAGAGAATCAAATCTTTGTTGGTGCGATGAGATTCGAAGATGTTACGAATCATATCGATGATTTCTCTGACTTGAGCAAGTTTGTTATCGGTAAGATGAATCACGATTTCGCTTTCATAATCAAAGAAATCGGAGATGATTTCCTCGTCAATTAACGTGCTATTAAAAGCAACGTTTAGCAAAGATAATGGGGTTTCTGCAAAGATCTCGTGATAATCGTTAGGATGGTAGACGAAAAAGGAATGCTTGTCGAACTCGTATCGATTGCCGTTGACGTATTGATATCCGGTTCCTTCCACGCAGATCTCTAACTCATAGAAATCATGAAAATGGAGAGGGTAATGAGACTCGATTTTGCTCTCGGCAAAATAGATGTCATTCCCAAGGAGCCGTTCTTCGCCAAGAAGGATCGCATTATCTTTCATTGGTTTGCCTCTCTATATCCTTAAATTAAGTTCTAGGTAAAATAATACTCTTTTATTAGGAAAACTTAATTCTTTCTTTTTAAGAAGCAAGCAAAAAAGAATCGCCTTTATTAAGAATTGAACATTCAAAACTGAAGAAAGGACGATTCTTTACTTACGCGCTTATGAATTTTGGGTTGTCGCCCCGTATAGGTCACTTTCGTGTTCTCTGGAACGCCTCTGACTTCATTCAAAATATGTGGTTTTCCATCGTAAACGAAAAAAGCATCATCAAAGAAAACGTCAGTAAAAGTCTGCTTTTGGAAGGAAATGGACGTTTCTGAAATGTTTGTTGCGGTTGAAGTGGCCGTTGTTTGGCTTGAAACAACCGTGGTTTCATCTGAAGTAATCGAGGTTTCAAATGAATTGCCAGGCGTGCAAGAAGTCAAAAAGAGAAACGACGTTATCAAAAGAATCTGCTTTTTCATGCTTTTATCTTAGTATCAGTAGATAAACCGTCTCGACAAAAACTCTCTTTGCGAGAAGGCTAACGGGGAAAACATATCAAACTATGATGATCATCGAGACAAATAGAGAAGAAAGGAGAAGCGCCTAAGATAAGGTCCTATCTCAAGTCGTTGATGACTAGTTCCACCAAATCTTTGATTTCCTCTGGGTCTTCGCTATCGACTAAGATCATTGCTTTTGCGGATGGGTATGGTATTTCGTCCTTAAACGATCTGCTTTCGAACGATTTCGTTTTCTTTAAGAGAAATCTATTGTCGTAAATACCGCCGAAAAGAACACCATCCTTATAAAGCAAGAATTCGCCCATCATCTTTTTATAGGTAACATGCTCAATTTTTCGTAATAATTCGAGAACATATTCCAAATATTCTTTTGAACTTGCCATTGATATTCTCCAAACAAAAAATCCTTAATACAGATTGTATCAAGGATTGCATGTTTATGTGGTGCCGTCTGCCGGACTCGAACCGGCACGCTTTTGAGGGCGAGGGATTTTAAGTCCCTTGCGTCTACCATTCCGCCAAGACGGCAGCAGGCGTATTTTAGCACCGCTTTGAGGAAAGAAGAAGAGATATTTATGATTGTCTGAAAGCAGAAATTTATTAGGGAAAGGCGAATCAAGAATAATGTTTTCGGGTAGGAACAACGCGAGCAAAAAAGAGATTATCGATTACAGCGTTGGACAAAAAATCATCACATTCTTTGAAGGCAAAGAACGCAAAGGGGGAGGAAATACGTTAACATTAACATTGAGCAAATGCGTTTCCTATTTTTATAAGCATAAAGTTGAGAGTATTCAGATGCTAGGACCATCATGTTGATGGCTCTTACATAGGTCGATCGTTTTGCAAAAGCCAAACTCAAATATGGCATTAGAATAAAGTCAGGGCCCCTTTTGTAATTGAAACACGTATGTGAGGCATCAAACGAAATAAGAAAAGCTCACACGTATTTAATTCGCGAAAGACTTCGCCTCCGATTGGCTTATATCCGGAGAACAAACAGTAAGCTTAAGCAGATAATTTTAGGAGGCAAAATATACGTATGGTATATTTTATATACCTTATTTGAATTATCAATCACCCCGTTTTCATCGGAGTAATTTGAATTATAACAGATATGGATAATTGAATAGGTATATTCTTTATACTGTATATATTCACAAAAATTGCTAATAGTTAAGTCTCCCTGTTTTTTTGCCAAAGCCACGTTGCACCCCTAGCATTCTGCAGTATTGATCCGTGCCGCTTGCTTTTAATTCCGTTATATGGCAGTCATCCAGTATGGTAAATAATTCGTTCTAAAGGAAGCTCATTCTTGCTCTTCCTAATTATGACTAACACATTCAGCCTAATTTTATTTTTGCGCTCCTATGAAGCGAGCTACAAAGCATACATTTTTTGATTTTCTATGAATCCTATCAGTTTCCTAAGTTTACATTTAAATTTTCAATTCTCATTGCGTGAAAAAAAGCCTCCGTCTAAGAGGCTTGCATTGTATCATCGGGGCGCCTAC
>ONWJ01000047.1 GCA_900321535.1 uncultured Erysipelotrichaceae bacterium | reverse complement strand
GGCCAAGGAAGAGGAGGCTTGCTGAGGCTGGCCGCCTCCACAGCCGGCTAAAACCAAAACCGATAACATGAATAGGGCGGATTGGCGGGTATTTTTCATAATCTAGTCCTTTGTTTTGTGTTTTCTATTTAAATGATACGGGCTGAGGCTGAATGCCGCTATAAAAACATGCCTTTCTATGCGTGTATGCATTTAAGGCGTTGTATCGTTTTCTTGAAAAGGGACGGCCTATTTGTATGGAAAAGGATCAAAAAATCAAAAAAATCCTGACAAAACGCATTTATTTTTCAAATAACTAGAAAAGCCGAGCAATGAACTCGGCTTGTCAATGAAGCATAGCAGTTACGTTCAATCAGTCGTCGCTCGCACCGACAAATTCAGGATAGGTAACGACTTTGGCGTGTGCTGCGTTTTTCCTAGAGATGGATGAGCGGTCTGCATCATTTGCAACGACAATGGTCGCCGCGATATCCATCATATCAACGGGAATGAAGTAGTTGTTTTTGATGATTCTGATGACATCCTTCAGCATCTCCGTGTCAGTTTTCACCCTGGTGCTTACTGCAACGTAACGCCCATCATAAGCGGGGTCTTCCAAGTGGAGCGTTTTGGGAACAACCTCATCCCAAAGCTGTTGGCCTAATTGAAGCTTTTCTTTTTGATTCATCGTAAAGATCTTTCGTTTAAGTCAATCGATCGTTAACCGAATTAGTTGAACTGGCCGTATTTTGAAACCGCAGTATCGATATCCATGCCTTTTCCGACTTCATAAGAAGCGATTCTGATTTGAGTGGCAAGGGTATCTTTGACACCAATATCCTCTGGGGAGATGGTGCGCTCTGCCGGAACATTATTGAATGGAGCGTACACGGCGTTGGACGATTTGGATTTGCTCGTCGAGATAAGCCCTTTCGATGCGGCCATATCGTTGAGTTCGTTCGATCTCAGCAAGAAGCGCATGAACTCGTTGGTCATATCCAAATTATCGCAATCCTTGTTCACTGCGAATTGGAGAGAGACGCTGTCGACGAAGTATCCGCCTTGTTCCGTCACAGGAATCGGATAGAACTGATAATTAAATGGATTGGCTTTGTATTCCGGCGATTCTTTTTCACGTTTTTTCGCGCCAGAAACCGTATCGCCATTGCAAACCATCATCGGAACATCACCTGCAAGGAAGCGCAGCAACGTTTTGGTGTAGTTATCTCCAATTTGGTCGCATTCTTGGATGTTGATGCAGCCTTTATCAATGAGGGTTTTGATCTTTTCAAGCGCAGGACGCATGTAAGCGCCGGCGGCTGGGTCTAAGTCATTTGCAAGACGTAATGCCTCTGGGTTCTTTGCAAGATCAGCAATGAACAACGGGTAGGCGATGACGTTCATCAAACCGCTGGAAGGCTTTTTGTCTTTGCTATATCCCATGATCGGGCTCTTGTAGTTTTTGGCAAGGAACGCTTCGCAGGCAGAGACCAATCCTGACCATGTGGTCGGTATTTCAATGCCTTCTTTTTTAAATAGATCAACGTTAACTAAAGCACCGTAGGTTCTAGAGAAAATCGGAACCATGCGAACCTTTCCGTCTTTATCGCGGTTAATCAGGTTTGGACGAATGCAATCTAGATTCAACTTCAGGTTCGGATCGGATAAATCTTCCATATGAGGCACGACCGCCGCATATTTCTCGTTATCAAGCATCTTTGGCTCGGCAAAGAAAATGTTTGGCTTATCCTTCCCGCTTAAAATGGTGCCCAAATTATTGTCGTAGTCATCCGGTTTGACGTACTCCAAAGCGAGATCTTTGTTGTAAAAGGCTTTGAATCGGTCAAATTCCATTTCCAGCGCTTCAAAGTTGCTGTAGCTGCCGGCGACTTTGATCGTGCACACGGTATCTTTTGGTAAGGCGGGAACGAATGCTTCTTCGTTGTTGCCTGAATTGCCGCAAGAGGCGACAAGAGCAGCCGAGAGAACGGCTGTTGCGATGCGAATGAATTTCTTCATAGTTTCGATTCCTCCTTTATTCTTCGAATCTCTTTGATAACTAATTTAATATCGATTGGCTTGGCGATATGACCATTCATGCCAGCATTCAAGCATTCGGTGATGTTCTCTGAGAATGCGTCCGCGGTCATGGCGACGATCGGGATAGACGAAGCCCATGGATCATCTAACGCTCGGATGGCTTTGGTTGCATCAAGGCCATTCATCTCTGGCATTTGGATATCCATGAAGACAAGTAAATATTGGCCTTTTGCAGCGGATTTCATCTTTTCTACGCAGATGCGTCCGTTCTCCGCGCGCTCGGTCTTGATACCAAACGAATCCAACAACGTGGAGATGATTTCCCAGTTGATTTCATTGTCTTCTGCAATGAGAACACTGAGACCTTCGAGATCGGAATAGTCATTCTCTATCTCGGTTGATGCGGATTCGTTCCCAAGGATTTCGTTAATTTTATCATAAACAGTAGAACGGAAAAGTGGTTTGCAGAGGAACCCATTGACACCGGCTTCCTTGGCTTGCTTTTCAATATCCGACAAATCATAAGCAGAGATCAACATAACTGGGATATTAGAGCTGATCTCGGAGCGGATGCGGCGAATGGTTTCAATGCCATCGACATCTGGCATCTTCAAATCAACGATGACAATGCGGTAATCGTTGCCTGCTTCGTGTCTGTGTTTGATCATCTCAAGCGCTTCTAGCCCGCTTCTAGCTTGGTCGACGTTGAGACCAAGAGATTTCAAGGTATCAGCCGCGGTTTCAAGGAGGATCTCATCGTCATCTGCAATCAAAACATCCATCGGCTCAAATTTCATCTCTGCACGTTGTTGTTCTGCAACTGGGAGATCTAAGACGACGGTGAAGGTCGTGCCCTTCCCGAGCTCGCTTTGACAATCGATGGTTCCTTCCATCAAATCAACCATCTTCTTGGTGATGGTAAGCCCTAAGCCAGTTCCTTGGATAGAATTGACGCGGCTATCGGTTTGGCGGGAGAACGGTTGATACAACTTGGCCATGAATTCAGGCGACATGCCCATGCCAGTATCCGAAACAATAAAGGTTAATTTGACGCAGCCTGGTTTTTGGCTTTCTTCTTCTTTCATATCCACGCTGACGGAGCCGCCAGGTTCGGTGTACTTGATCGCATTAGAAAGAAGGTTGATGTAGATTTGATTCAAACGCAGTTGATCGGCATAAAGATATTCTTTTTCCATGCCGCTGGTGCGGAAGCTGAAGTCGATGTTCTTTTCTTTGACCATCGGTTGAGACAAGTTCATGAGGTTATCTACTGTTTCAACGATGGAGAAGTTCTGCGGAGAAAGGTTTAGCTTACCGCTTTCGACCTTTGAAATATCCAAAATGTCATTGATTAACGTAAGAAGGTGATTACTAGCAAGAGATACTTTGCGGAGGTTTTCTTTCACCAACTTCTTGTCATCAAGATTCTTTTCGGTGATCGCGGTAAGACCAATGATCGCATTCATTGGGGTGCGGATATCATGCGACATGGTGGAGAGGAAGTCGGTCTTTGCCTTGTTCGCAGATTCAGCTTCTTTGGCAACGAGTTTGAGTCTCTTATTGAAATAGAGCATAAAGATCATGTCGAATAAGAAGAGCATCAATAGGCCAGCGGAAACGACGCCGATGAGCAACCAGTTCTGGGTGCTGGTGTTTAGATACGACGTCGGAATCATATTTAAAAGCGTCCAGCCACCGGCTGCGTCAAATGGGGTATAGGCAACAATGCACTCCTCGTGATGGGAATTCATCATGATAAAAGAGCCGGTTTCTGACGTGATTTTCTTGAAAAACGCCTGGGTTTCAGAAGCATTGATTGAATTGTAGGAACGATAGAATTCGAAGAAACTGGAGTTCTTGAAGGAATGTCCTTTGATGATGTAATCCCCGTTGATGTCAATGATCGAGAGTTCAGCGTCTTTGAATTCTTCCTGAGGGAAGGCCCATTTATCGGTAAGATCGGCAACCGGCATGACGCGGAGCAAAATACCCTTTCTTGGCTGGCCGGTTCCGCCGTCTCGGAGGGAGACAAAGTTACAGAAAGCAATC
>ONWJ01000162.1 GCA_900321535.1 uncultured Erysipelotrichaceae bacterium | reverse complement strand
TTTCCTACTGGAATGTGAAGAGGATTTCAAGAAGGTGAATGAAATCATGACAAAGTATGGTAGGGCGCCTTTGTTCGAGAATACTTCCGATTTAGTGGAAAACGCCAAATGGCGGAATCAGCTTATTTCCATCTTGCCTTTGGAAGAATGTAACAAAGTATTAGGATGCAGTTCTTACGAAGAGTTTGAGCCTCCTATGCTTCAGCAACGATAAAGAATAAGGAAAAGCGAACCAGTTGCTAAACCGTATGTTCTTTTAGCAGTGCTATTTTCCGACTTCTTCAAAAACTAGGATAGTGCAAAGGTGTGACATTTTTGTTGCAAGCCTTGTATATACTTAAGGTATGAAAACGGAAAGTGCTCAGCGTTATATCCTGATGTCTAGAGATGACGAAGTACTTTCGTTTTCTTTCGATTTTGCCACTAAAAAATTCGAATTCCTTGCAAAACTCGCTCATTTTGAGAAAGCCCCTTTTGCAATGAAGAAAGAAAATGCGGACCTCTGTTACGAGCTTTATGACTTTTTCAAAGGCCGATCGATCACCGAACATCGTCATGGATATAAGCAAATCTTAGAGGCGACTGGATGCAAAGACACGTTGGAACTTATCTTTAAAGGACATGGATTATCGTTATCGAATCATTTCTGGTTTAAGAAAGAAGGGGAGTCCCTATCGTATAAGGATATCAACTTCTTTGAGCACCCTTGGGACGATCGGTTTGGTCGAGCGTTATTAAATGATGATTTTGATGCTTTAAAAGATTGCAGCTACGAAGTTCCCGATATTCTTACCCAAGGATGGGCCATCAAAGGCTGGATTTATGATCATGGACCAAAACTATATAAACTTGGTATTCAAAAAGGACATGCCGAAGAATCGCTCAGCGAGGTTTTGACATCTTCTTTAGCCAGGCGGATGTTTGCTAGCGATGAAGTGGTTTCTTATGAGCTGAAGCAGTGGAACGAGGAATACGCTTCTTCTTGTAGCCCCATGATTACGATCGATGAAGAATTGGTTCATCTTTCTGAGATCCTTCCTCCTCGTTTGGCTGATCTTTATAGTGAGAAATCCAAAAGCAGAAAAGCCGCCAAAGAATTCTTCCACGCCATCAAAGAAGAAGGAATCGATGGTCTAGAAGAACTCTTCATCAAACTATCTTGTCTTCGTTCCTTATGCTTTATCGGCGATCTTCATTTCGATAACATTGCCATGATCCGCAACATCAATACCGGTGAACTCCGTCCTGCTCCTTTCTTTGATTTGGCCGGGGCATTTGGCAGCACCAAATCAGGACAGGAATTCCTTTCTAAGCCAAACCAAGGATCGTTGCTCATTGTTTATTTCTTTTTTGGCAACCTTGATCCCGAGTGGGATTATTCTTGGTATGACCCTAGACGCTTAGAAGGATTTGAAGATGAAATCAGGGCCACCTTATCCAAGAGCCCGTTCTATTCACCTTCGCTCATTGACACGATTATTGATGTTTATTCTCATCAGAAAAAGGCTTTGGATAAGTTATCCAAAAAATAATTCAGTGGTGTGACATTTTTGTGGCAGGACGTGTGCTAACATATGCCTGCAAACAAAAAATATGGGTGAAACTTCCCTCAAGCAAACTTCACTCATATTGAGCCGACGAGGCAAACGTTCAAGAAAAGGAGACCATTATGAACGCGAAGAAAGAATTACTCAAAGGATTGTCCGAGGAACAAATCGCAAAAGTCAGAGATTGCGAAAACGTCAGCGACTTGCTCCAACTTGCCAAAGATGAAGGCGTCGAGCTCACAGATGAACAGCTTAGTGCGGTTTCCGGCGGCGCTTGCAGCGGCGAAACCAATAAGCATCAACGAAAACGCGAAAGTTAATTTCAGATTTTGACTCGATGTTCTATCGCCTTAGAAACGATATAGCACTCCGTAAATGGAGATATGTTGATCGCGCGGTCTATCAGAAAAAGGTGGACTGCGCTTTTGGTATTTCGAAAGAGAAATTCGAGCTTCTTTTGCTTTGCGATGGCGAGCACGACCTTGAAAATAATGGGGTTTTGCAGGAATTATTGGATTTAGAATACATTGAACCCTGCCAAAAAGGAGAACATCCTACCCCTTGGTCAGCCTTCAAAGAATATGACAATCTTTATTTCCCACGCATGAATCTCATGGTTACCGGGAAATGCAATCTCAATTGTCTCCATTGCTTCAACGCGAAAGATAACGCCCCATTAAATAGCGAGCTCACCTATGAACAAATCCTTCATATTTTAGATGAGGCATCTTCAATCGGCGTGCACGCTTTCACCCTTACCGGCGGCGAGCCCCTTGTCCATCCTCGTCTCTTGGATATCGTCAGGGAAATCTATCACCGCGACATGATGGTGTTCGAACTCAACACGAATGGGTTATTGGTCACCCAGAAGATGTTAGATACCTTCAAGGAAATCGGTTGCAATCCCTTAATCAAAATCTCGTTTGACGGGGTCTCCTACCATAACTGGATCCGTCAGCATCCGAAAGCCGAAGAGTTGACCATCAAAGCCATCAAACGCTGCGTTGGCAGCGGCTTCCAAGTCAAAGCCCAAGTGCAGGTGAACCGCAAAAACGTCTCGGTCATGATGGAAACTGCAAGGCTACTC
>ONWJ01000048.1 GCA_900321535.1 uncultured Erysipelotrichaceae bacterium | reverse complement strand
ATGGTCTTTCCTCCAAAGACACCCAGCCAAAAGACGTCAAGGCTGTCTATGACTTCCTTAACGCCGCCAAAAAATGGAATGGCTTCACCGTCGGCATCAAGGATGATGTCACCCATCTTTCCATCCCAGTCGATGATGAATTCGTGGTTCCTGCCAACTATACCTCCTGCCTCTTCTATGGCTTAGGCTCTGATGGCACCGTCTCCGCGAACAAGAACTCCATCAAGATCATCGGCGATGCGACCGGCCAATACGCGCAAGCCTATTTCCAATATGACTCCCGCAAAGCCGGCGGCACGACCCGCAGCCATCTCCGCTTCGGAAAAGAGCCGATCCACTCCGAATACTATGTCAAGAACGCGGACTTCATCTCCTGCTCTCTTGATTCCTACATCTTCAAATATGACATCATCGCCAATTTGAAGCAGGGCGGAACCTTCTTGCTCAATACCTCCATGGATGATGAAGTCCTCATCAAATCCATGCCAAACCGCATGAAAGCCCTCCTTGCCAAAAAGAACGCAAGATTCTATGTCATCGACGCCAACAAGCTCGCGCTTGAAGCTGGCATGGGACGTCACACCAACACCACCATGCAGGCTGCCTTCTTCTATCTCAACCCGGCCATCATGCCATATGCCGATGCCGAGAAGTGGATGAAGAAATACGTCCTCAAGATGTTCGAGAAGAAGGGCATGGATGTCGTCGAGAAGAACTACGCCGCCATCGATAAAGGCGCCCAAGGCCTCCGTGAGGTCAAGGTTGACCCAGAATGGGCCAAACTCTCCGTTGCCAAAGTCGTGGCCAGCGACACCGGCGATACCTATTATGATGAATATGTCGACGTCATCGATCGCTTAGACGGTGATGAGCTCCCAACTTCTACCTTCACCAAGCATGAGCTTCTCACCGGCACGATGAACGAGAACATCACCTTCAAGCAGAAACGCGCGATTGCCGACCGTGTCCCAGTCTGGGATCCGACCTCTTGCATCCAGTGCAACCAGTGCGCTCTCGTCTGCCCACACGCCACCATCCGTCCATATCTCCTTAATGAAGAAGAGATGGCCAAAGCTCCTGAACTCGTCAAGAACTGCACCAAGCCAGCCCTCGGCACCGCGGATAAGACTCTTAAGTTCCGCATCCAAGTCTCCTCTGAGAACTGCGTCGGTTGCGGTCTTTGCGTCGCCGAATGTATGGGTAATAAAGCTGCTGCCAGAACCGGCAAGCCAATGGCCCTTACCATGGTTGATGCCCACTCTCAAGGCGCCCAGCAAGCAGCCGCCGATTGGCTCTATGCAAACGTCGAAGAGAAGAAGGGACAATTCCCAGCCGCCATCGAATCCAACGTCAAAGGCATCGGCTTCAAGAAGCCATACATGGAAGTCTCCGGCGCCTGCGCAGGCTGCGGTGAAGCCCCATATTATCGCCTTGTTTCCCAGTTGTTTGGCAAAGACATGTTAGTGGCTAACGCCACCGGCTGCTCCTCCATCTACTGCGGCAGCACCCCACTTACCCCATTCGTCAACGAAAACGGAAAGAACGGTCCAGCTTGGGCGAACTCCCTCTTCGAAGACAATGCTGAATACGGCTTCGGTATGCGTATCGCCTCCGATCAAAAACTCGCCGCGATCGCTTCCTTGCTCAATCAATTCAAGGGCGATGTCGAGCCAGAGCTCGCTGCCTGCATCGACGCTTATCTTGCCAACGTCAAGAACCGCGAAGAAGCTAGAAAGATCGTTCCTGAACTCGTCAAGTTGATCAAAGCCTCCAAGTGCGATGGCGTCAAAGAAGTTCTCGCCTATGAGCGTGACCTCGTTGACAAGTCCGTTTGGATCATCGGCGGCGACGGCTGGAGCTATGATATCGGCTACGGCGGTGTTGACCATGTCCTCGCGAACGAAGCAGACGTCAACATCCTCGTCCTCGATACCGAAGTCTACTCCAACACCGGCGGTCAGGCCTCCAAGTCCTCTCAGACCGGTTCCATCAACAAATTCACTGCTTCCGGTAAGAAAGAAGCCAAGAAGAATCTCGCTCTCATGGCAATGGCCTATGGCCACGTCTATGTCGCTCAGATTGCCCTTGGCTCCAACCCAGCGGCTGCGATCAAAGCGATCAAAGAGGCTGAGTCCTACAATGGCCCATCCTTGGTCATCTGCTACTGCCCATGCGCCGAGCAGCATATCAAAGGCGGCCTTGTGAACTCGATCAAGGAAGAAAAGCAAGCAGTCGAATGCGGCTACTTCACCACCTTCCGTTATGATCCACGCAAGCCACTCGAGGATCGTCTCCAAATCGATTGCCCAGAGCCAGACTTCGGCAAGCTCCGTGACTTCATCATGCAGGAGACCCGCTTCTCCATGCTTCCGATCGTCAACCCAGCTCACGCGGAAGAATTGCTCACCAAGACCGAGAAATACGCGCAGGATCGTTGGAATGCGATCAAGCGCTTCGGCGGCAAGTAATCCATTAACCAAAAGCGGCTCTAGCTCGACTAGGGCCGCTTTTCTTGTGGGCGGAAAGATAAGGTGCAGGTCCTAACATTTTTGCTTTTCTATAGAATAAAACAGCGTATTTCGGCCGCTTTTAAAAGCGTTTTTTGGTGATGTGGTGGAATGACATTAGAAGTTAAAAAGCCACCAAAAAAAGAGGCGTTAATCATTCACAAAGTGAATTCTTAAGCGCCTCTTTTGCGTTGTTGCTTGTTATTTGATGCCCATATATGTTAGGGCTTCACCAACCGTAAGACCTGTGATTAATGATGTTGTATACATTGCGTCAGAGGAACCATATCCAGAATATTGGTAATCTTTGGCAACATCAACAATAGCCTTGGCTTGAGGGGACAAAACGTTGTAAGCACTCTCTAGCGTAGATTTAATTGAAGAATTATATGTATTCGGGCCTACGCAGAAGGTAGCCGCGTTATCGTTAGAATAAGCACGTGCGGTTGGGAAATAAGTATTCTCTAAGAAATTCCATGCGCTTGTGAAATCATTGTCTTGTCCATTAACGAGAATATCACGGCAAACGCCATAACCAGTCACGTTGTCATATGTTTGAGAAATATCATCATAACCGATATTTGGCGTTTCTGGATAATAAGAGACAAATTCGTCAAATCTAGCTAATCCCCAAGCTCCACCAGTACGATAATCTTCGAGAGAGACAAACAATTTTCTGCCTAAATATTGAGTGCAGTCGACATAAACTCTTGTCATCGTTCCTAATCTACTGCCATCGACACAAGTGTTGTAAACTGACCAACCATGATCATTAAAGATCCTTGAATTAGAATCACCATCATCTACAACACTAAATAAAATCTCATAAGTATCTGCGTCCCAAACACTGAATTGAGCACTAGCGCCAGCCATCTTAACAGAAATGTAGCCAGAACCTCTTAAAACAAATGGAGACGAGAAGAATCTTCCTTTAACACCTTCCGCGGTTGCTTCGCCTCTCTCGTTCATTGAAGATGATAAGAAATAGTCATTTGTTTGATTGAATGGCATATTAGATGCCCATTCGGCTACTTTCAAATTCGTGCGATAGGAATTTGAAAAAATATTAAAACGATCGTGATTTTCTCCACCATTATCAGAAAACAAATAATCCTCAGTAAATGTTGGATAGCCTTCGACTGTTTCAAAGTCATCACTAATATTATTGACTTCGCCTATGGCAGCTGCTCTGGTTCTAACGGCTGCGTATTCGCCATTCGTTAAAATATCGTTCCTAATGTGGTCAGCAGCTTTTTTGTTATTGATATCTGTCGTGTTACCTGTAGAACCAGGAAGAAGCGCATCTGTTAATGCCAAGTTATATAGATTATAAAGTTTTGCGGCGCTGTCCAATGAACAAGCGCCTGTAAAAGCACCGAATGTTAGCATTCCAAAACCGCCAGTGCTGTTATCTGTAAACACCGCTCTTAAAGTAGAATTTCTATATTGAGAATCGATTTCAACAACTCTAAAAATTAATTGCTGGCAAGAAAGAGGGTCGGCGAAATAATCGTTATAAACTGTATTGATCGTGAACCAGTCATCATCAACTTTCACTTGGATCTCACACTTGTTTCTATTCTTTTGGCTGTCGCCACCCATTTGAAAGCAAACATAGGGGTTTCCTCTTTGAGCAAATTCTCGCGAAGTAAAACTTCCCGTCCAGCCCTCTCCGCCGGCAGCTAAACTTGTATCACAGAAATAGTCCATGCCGAAAAATCTCATTTTTTCAACCCAAAATGTATCATTTCTGAACCTAGCTAAACCAGCATTTCCGCCAATAAACCCTGTCATAAAGTCGATATATTCAGCATCCCCATCATTGATTAAATAGGATGGTTTCATATCAACGTTTTTTCTAGTGGGTACCAAAAAATCCGAATTTAGATTATTGCTTGTATTTGCAAAATTTGCACAAACAGCAACAGCGCTTACTCCAAGGCAAGCGAGAGCGGATGTTACTAAAAATTTTGACCTTGCTTTCATATCGATCTCCTAATGGAAACGTTTCCATTTCAAGAATAAGAATATAATATCTCCCCCGGACTATTTGTCAACGTTGGAGTGATTATATTATATATAATGTATAGCAGGACCCGATATTTGTCAAAAAGACGTCAGTCGTTAAAGCGGATCATTTTTTGCTATTTCATTAACCACGATTGAGGAATACTTGTTCTGGACCAAACCATTGAAAATGATAAGTGTTAAATGAACCACTTTCTTTGCTTTGATTTCATTACGGAATATATCTATTTTTCTTGTTAGATTTTTATAGTAGTCAGCGTCAATTTCGAATTCATTTTTTGTAAATTTGGGCTCTGTTAGACATGTCTGCTGATGGCCACCGTCGGCGAAGATGCCGCAATGCCATTTCCCATAGGCTTCCTTGGGGTCGAACGGAATCGCCTTCTCGGACAGCTCGCGGCATGGGATCACGGCTTTCGCCTAAGGATCGCGGAAAGCCCCGCCCCGGCCTGTCCAAGGCTTCCTTCGCGTAGGAAAGGACATCGAGTTCGCCCTCGCGCATTGAATCGATGATCGCGCCTATCTTTTTGGCTTCCATTGGAAAGAAAGCCTTTGGTCAGCCAACCTTCGCAGACTCAATCGCCAAACCAAGCCCAGGGTTGGCTGAACAAAGGCATCCTCCGTTCGGCCGAAGTCTGCTTG
The DNA here is from genome assembly GCA_900321535.1 of uncultured Erysipelotrichaceae bacterium. GTDB lineage: Bacteria > Bacillota_I > Bacilli_A > RFN20 > CAG-826 > Alloenteromonas. The sequence continues at coordinate 234 of ONWJ01000048.1, read as the reverse complement.
GGCGTGTTGGTTTGGCGGGATTATTTTACCCCGAAAAGGGATAGGACATCAGTAGACATGTCTAACAGAGCCAATTATTCGAATTATTCTTTTTCGTTTTGCTTTCTTTTCACAAAGAAGAATGCAGAGAAGGAAACAATAGATGCAAACCCAATCAGTAAGACGAACGCATGTTGGCTGGAAAAGCCACCTTGGGCCGTCATTCCCGAAAGGCTTGTCGCGGTGAGGTTGATT
>ONWJ01000095.1 GCA_900321535.1 uncultured Erysipelotrichaceae bacterium | reverse complement strand
GATCAAACCCGAAATGATAAGGTTCGTTCCGTTTCGGTTAAGATCGGCCGCTAATGATTCATTTTGGGCAAAAATGGAAGAAAATGAAAACTTCATTAACAGGCCTAACACGAAGTCAAAGAAGGCCAAAGCGGTTATAGAACCCCCGAAGCAAACCAAAATCGTTCCGATGATTCGGAAAGTAAGGAAGGAACGAATATGTGTTCTCAGCGGTTTGGCATCCATAAATCAAATATATTCTATCTTAGCCTCAAAAGCCGGTAAACCATCGCGGAACCCGGTGATTTCCGTAAGCATTCCCGTTTGTCCTTTTAAGAGGATGACGTCATGCTCATGGAGCTCGCGTTCATAGTTGAGCGTTACGGATTTCAAAGTCCGTTTCGCATGTTCTTCTCCTGGAATAAGGTCTTCAACCATCTCCACATATTTTGTGTTGTTTAAGTGGCCGTTAAGATCAACGTCGCTATAACGGATCTTTCTTTCCTCTAACGTTGGGGCATCGCTTTGAGCGGCGAGCTTTTCTCCGCGAGGCAATTCGCCTTCATGAAACTCGCCTGTCAAAAATGGAAACTGGTTATGAGGTTCAATCTGTCTAGAATCGCGGTGAATCAACGCCCAAATGGAGGAAGCGCGGATAAGAACGTTGCCTTTCATATCGTAGACGACGAAGTGTCTTGGATAGAAGCAACCTAATGTTTTCCCTGGATAGGTATAGACGTCGATTTTCTCTTGAAAAGAAGGCATCCGCGTCACTTCGATTTTCATTCTCGAGATAACCCAAAGCAAGCCCATTGGATAAGTGACGCTGGTTCCAACTCCAACATACTCTGCGCCGTCAATTGCAACATCTTGTAAGATTTGCAGAAGGCTCGTTAACCTTAGTTGCCTCGAAGCGTTCACTTGAGTGGAGGCGATTTCGTATTCGTGATGATACATAGCAGCAAAAGTATATACGCTTTTCCAAGAAGTTTTAGCGTATTCCTATGAAAACGCCCTCATATTATTTAGAATATGAGCATAATAATCCAAGTAAGGAGAACATATATGGTCAATGTTAAAAAAGCAGCAATCATCGGTTGCGGTTTTGTCGGCAGCTCTGCCGCCTTTGCTTTAATGCAAAAAGCTCTTTTCAATGAAATTGTCCTCATCGATTACAACAAAGCCAAAGCAGAAGGCGAGGCAATGGATATTTCTCACGGTATCGCCTATTCCCATCCGATGGATATTCACGCTGGCGATTATAGCGAGCTTAAAGATGCTGCAGTCATCATCATTACCGCCGGCGCTGCTCAAAAACCAGGCGAAACTCGTTTGGATTTGATTCATAAAAACGTCGCGATCATGCGTTCTATCGTAAAAGAAATTAAGGCAGTCGGGGCAGAAGGGATTCTTTTAATTGTTGCAAACCCAGTCGATATTTTGACCCACGTCGCATTGGTCGAATCTGGATTCCCGGCAAACCGTGTTATGGGTTCTGGAACCGTCTTGGATACCGCTAGGTTAAAATACCTTATTTCCCGCCATCTTGATGTCGATGCCAAAAATGTTCACGGCGTCATCATCGGCGAGCACGGCGATTCCGAGGTTTCGGTCTGGTCTATCACCAATATCTCTGGTATCCCACTTAGTGATTTCTGCGAGCTTCGTGGACATAAGAATCATAAAGAAGGCATGCAGAAGATTTATGAAAACGTCCGCGATTCCGCCTATCAAATCATCGAAAGAAAAGGCGCGACATATTATGGTGTCGCCATGGCTATCACCCATATCTGCGAGTGCATCGTGCGCGATCGCCACATGATGTTGCCTGTTTCTGTCGAACTCAAGGGTACATATGGATTAAGCGGTTTAGCCCTCTCCATCCCATCGCTTGTCGGGGCTAATGGGGTAGAGAAAATCCTTGAATTGCCTCTTAATGATCTTGAAAAAGAGCAGCTCTTCGCATCCGCTGCTCGTTTGAAAGAAATTATCGATACTCTATAAATTGTGTCTTATCGATAGGAGCCGACGATCCGACTCCTTTCTTTTAGGTCGCCTATTACATAGGATTTGCCACTAGCAAAACTAGAGGAAAGAAGATCAACTGTTTGATCGACATTATCAGGGTTGCTGAAGATAATGGAATCATATTGATTGGGATTGATGGTCAATACGAATTTGCCGTTCTCTTTTTTCATCGCTTCGCCTGGCCAAGGTCGCATTTCTGCTTGTTGTTCCAAGTTCCAAGCATAACAATTTACGTTTTGCCAGGAGGCGGTAACACTGACTTTGATAGATGCAGGTGCGGTAACGCCAAGAAGGGCTCCGACATCGACTCTTCCATATCCTAATTGATCCGCGGTTGCAATTTGAGAAGTCGTAATTTTATGGCAGGATTTGAATAAGGCATTTTCAAAATCCGCTGGGGTTTTGCTGGGGTATTTTTGAAAATAAAGCGCTGCAATACCTGCAACTTGAGGCGAGGCGAAAGAGGTTCCGTCCCATCCTCCATCATACTTCGTGCCGTCTAAATAATTGCAGCATCCAAACATCATATCGGATGGTGCGAACACGTCGCAGAACTGATATTGGCTTGAGGAATTATACGAAGAGCCCTCCCAGATTTCGCCCGAGCTATTCGCGGCTAAACCACCTACGCCAATGACGCCGGTCGTGCCGCCAGGGAAAGTATATTCCGTCGCTTTGGCGCTGCCTCCGCCATTCCCGGCTGCGGAAATCACAACCGTTCCTTTGTTTCGGCAATAAGCGACTGGCTCATCGAAGATTTCATATAGATGGGAGAGGTCCCCATGAAGATCACCATATGGATCGTTGTTATATGAACCGATGGAAATCGTGACGACCCTTGCCCCGCAATCGGCAGCGTAATGGAATGCCTCAACGATGGACTGCGGCTGAGCGTCGGTTTTGAGAAGCAGAAGTGACGCGTTTGGGGCGATGCCGGCAACGCCTTTTCCGTTTAATGCGGCCGCGGCAACGCCAGCGCAGAATGTGCCATGGCTTTCCGCCATATTTTCGACCGCCTTTAGGCCCTCCGTTCGGGTGACCTTCGAGCCATCATAGCTGAAAGCAGATGATTTTAGACTGACTTTGCTCGTGCCATCTTCATAGGAAAAGTCCTCATGATATGGGTTAAAACCGACGTCAATGACTGCGATGGTGATGCCATCGCCTCGATATTGATTCCATGCCGAATAGATATCTCCGATATGATTCAGGTAATACTGCCTTCCGATATAAGGCTCACCCATAGGATCTCTTTGAGCGGCAGGAGCTGAACTTGATGCAGCGCTGCTAATCGTTTCAGAATAGACGCTTGTTGTTTGACTGCTGGAAATAGCAGTTTGAGTCAACTCTTCCGTTGTCGTTGCTTGAGTGGTTTCAGCAGATTGGCCGTTAGAGCAAGAAAAAAGAAGGAAAAATGAAGAGATCAATAAAGGTTTGGCATTCATGGCAATCATTCTAATACAAAAACCAAGACGCTGCGATGCGCCTTGGCTTAGTTTGGGTTAATTCTCGTAATGCGCTTTGAGGAGCTCAACCATTCTTGCGATATCGTTTGCCCCACAAAGCTCAACACAGGAGTGCATGGCAAGCTGGGCGATGCCGATATCGGCAGAAATAAGCGAGATCTCAGCGTTGGAAAGATTTCCTAAGGTAGAACCGCCTCTAAGATCAGAACGATTGGTGAATTCTTGGATAGGCTGATTCAAGGCATTTGCCAGCATCTTCACATAAGCAGCCGACTTTCCGCTGGTGGTATAGTGCTGCGCCGCGTTGTATTTAAGGACGATGCCGCCATTAAGCTTCACGTTCGTAGTAGCGTCACTAAGTTCTGGATGATTTGGATGGTTGGCATGAGCGTTGTCGACCGAAAGAAGAACAGAATTCGCCTGAGCGATCTGACGGGCTTCCTCTTTCCAACCAAGTCCTTTGCCGATTCTCTTCAACGTGTTCTTCATGAAATCGCCAAATGCGCCTTGATAGGTCATAGAGCCCGTTTCCTCATTATCAAAGGAAGCGAAAACAGATACATGTCCCCCTTCTTTTGCCTCGCTATCAATAAAAGCGAGCAACGAAGAATAACTCGATGAAAGGTCATCAAGACGTGGACTAAGAAGGAGATTGGCAGCCCCTCCAACAAGTCTGGCTTTCTCTCTAACATATAAAGCAAGGTCATAGGAGATAACTTCGCCATCTAATTTGAAAGCTTCTTTGAGGTAGGAAGCGAAATCACCCTCGTATTGGCGGTCCAACCAAAGCGGGACCAAATCTTTCGCAGGGTTAAGGGCAAGGTTTTCGTTCACGCTGCGGTTCATGTGAATCGCAAGGGACGGGATGACAAGGCAATCCTCATCCATATCGACGAGGACGCATTTCACGCTCTCTCCTTCTTTTACAAAAACGCGGCCAGCAAAAGAAAGTGGTCGATCAAGCCAAGAGTAATAGATGCCACCGCCATAAGGTTCGGTATTAATTTGAGCAACCGCCCCTTTATTAAGCAGAGGTTCAGGTTTTAAGACAAAAGTTGGGGAATCGTTATGCGTTGCCGCGATCCGATATCCTTTTTTTGGGTTAGCCGGGACCTTAAACGCGATGATACTTGAGCCATTTCTCGTTACGAAATACTTTCCATTTTCTTGCAATTCAAAAGGCGAATTTTCATTTAACTCCGCAAAACCCGCCTCAATCAACGCATCTTTCATATTTTTCACAACATGAAAAACGGAGTGAGAACGATCTAACAACGTCATGACTTGTTCCAAAGGTCTCATAAGTAAACCCTCCAAAGACGTTGCTATTATAAATAACCGTTTGCAGAAAGACATAAAAAGATAAGGCATCTTTTCCTTTTCAAATGAATAAGGATGTCCATAATTATGGCCATATGCTTCCGAGAATCCTCACCAACCTTCGCCTTGGCTTCTTCGCCGGTATCCTCATCGCTATTGGCGGTGCGATCAATTTGCAATGCTCCTCGATGGGCCATCCTATCCTTGGTGGGGTTTTCTTCTCTTTTGGTTTGATGTGCGTCTGCATTCTTGGCGCCAACCTTTTCACTGGAAAGATTGGTTATGTTCTAGCCAATGACCGTTATTATTTGTTCGATGTTGCGATCATGGCCATCGGAAACGTTCTCGGCGCCATGATTGTTGGATATCTATGCGGTGTTATGTTCCCAGATTGGACAGTTTCGCTCCCATCGAAGTTTATCTATGGGGAAGGCGCGACTTGGTATAACGCAACACTCCGTGCCCTTGGAGCAGGTGTGTTCGTCTATCTCGCGGTCGAATGCTTCAAACGCATTGAAAACTATCCAGCCAAGCTCATCATGGTCATGCTTTCCATCGCAACGATGGTAATCCTTGGTTGTAACCACTCCATCGCTAATGTTTTCTATTTCGCTTATGCCCAAATTCGCGTCGCAAATTTCGATGCACTCTGCGCAATCCTTTCTGTTATCGTAGCAATGCTAGCAAACGGGGTTGGATCTATCCTCGTTTATTTGCTCCAGCACGCCATCGTAATCAAACCAAAAAATCGCGCTTAATCGACATAATTCAAGTAAACCTTACTTATCCAAAATGGAATAGTTTTTGCTTTCGAAACGAACAATTTTATTGTCAGGAATAGAGAATGTAATAAAGACGTTCGAGCCAATCGTGCAATGGCTTCCAATCACCGTATTTCCGCCTAAAATCGAAGCACCAGAATAAATGATGACGTGATCTTTGATGGTCGGGTGACGTTTTACGTTACGGAGCTCGTCTGCGTTTTCAAGCGATTTCGCGCCTAACGTGACGCCCTGATAGAGGCGAACATCTTTTCCAATAATCGTGGTTTCACCGATGACGACGCCCGTCCCGTGATCGATGAAGAAACGTGGACCGATGGTCGCCCCAGGATGAATATCGATGCCGGTAGAAGAATGAGCAATCTCGGACATAAGTCGAGCAAGGATCTTTTGGTTTTTCAAATAGAATAAATGGGCAATACGATGAACCAAGATGCAATAAAAGCCAGGATAAGCTGAGACAATCTCCTCTTTGCTTGTCGCTGCTGGATCACCCTGATAGGCAGCATCAAGATCGGTATCCAAAATTTCGCGGATTGCATCGAGATCTTTAAGGAAGGCATCATAACGATAAAGTGAGCCTAATCCATCCATCAAATTATCGAAAAACGTTGCAAAACCGCCGTCGATTTCAGAATCTGGAGCGTGAAGGCATGGGTCTTTGTAGAGGTAATCTTTGGCGAATTGGATGATCTTTTTCGCGTCGCATTTTGTAACTTTCATGCCATAGATTATATATTACTTTTCTTTTTTCCATACCATGAGATGCACGCCTACCAAATATGTCTAAACGAGCGCTGATGAT
>ONWJ01000186.1 GCA_900321535.1 uncultured Erysipelotrichaceae bacterium | reverse complement strand
GGAAGACGAACACGTTTGGAATAATCCTGGAAATTACAAAATCACCATCAAAACCCCAATCAATTCAATTGATTATACTGTGAATGTTGTAAGTGAAGATCCGCTGGCCATGGCGCAGTATCAACATAACTTGACCGCTAAATCAGCAGGGCAGGATTTTGAAAATTGTTTTGATAACGCTGGCAAAGATAACCTCCTCACGCTTTCTGGCGTGCAATGGAATGTATATTGGGAGACGGGGGAAGTCGCTTCCAACAGCGCGAAGTTCGGCGTTAAGTTTGGCAAGAATGCATCAAGCCCAGTCAAGACGCTTCGTTTCATTAGCGCATCCGCGTTCTCTTTCAATGGCCTTAATAAAGTCTTAGGCGTTTATCTTTCTGGTTCTACCGCAGCAAATTGCAGTTACAACTTGAAGATAAAAGTTGGTGACACCGTTTTGCACAGCGGCAACTTCAATTACGTGGACACTGAGCACGTAAGAGAAATCTATGGCAAAACTAACACCCCGTTAGAAGGCGTTGTCTCTATCGAAATCACAAATATCACGAATGCGGTTTATGTGAAGACAATCGCAGTGGTGCTGCAGGACGCGGATTGATCCAAACGGCACATATTGTAATAAGTTATACCAATGGTATAAAAAAACAAACTGCACATAGATGCAAAAAACCCAAGCGTTTTTCGTTTGGGATTTCAGTTATTTTGGTGGACCGTGAGGGACTCGAACCCGCGACCCGCTGATTAAGAGTCAGCTGCTCTACCAACTGAGCTAACGGTCCAATACGCTTTCGCGCCCGACAATCATATTACAAGACGGGCCTTGTAGCAAGGATTTTTTATTCGTTGGGGCGTCTCAATCTATTCTCTTTTTCATTTAAACTTGCTACCCTTATTACGACGTTTTGGAGAGTGCGTATGAATATCATCAAAGGGAACCTCATTTTCGCTGAAAAATTCGGCGAACTAACCATATTAGAACATCATTATCTAGCCTATGATGAACATGGAATAGAGGGCATTTATCAGACTTTGCCGAGCGCCTTTTCTAATTGCAAGATAGAAGATTATCAAGACGCCTTGATTATCCCTTCTTTTTCGGATATGCACCTCCACGCACCCCAATACCCAATGCTTGGCATGGGCATGGATCTGCCATTGTTAGATTGGCTCAATACTTATACCTTCCCAACCGAATCCCATTTCAAAGATGTCGCGTTAGCCCGTAAGATTTACGCCGACCTAGCATCCAATCTTGTGAAAAATGGGACGACCCGTGTAGCGATGTTTTCATCTTTGCACGTGGATGCGACCCTCGTTTTGATGGAAGAGTTGGAACGAGCCGGCATCACCGGATATGTTGGCAAAGTCAATATGGACCGCAATGGGGGAGAAGACCTTCAAGAAACGACCGAAGAATCAATTTCTGAGACCAAAAGATGGATCGAAGCGTCCAAACGCTTTGCTCATATCAAGCCGATTCTTACCCCGCGCTTCACACCAAGCTGCACGAATGAATTGATGCAGGCGTTAGGAGATATGGTAAAGCAATATGATTTGCCAATCCAATCCCATCTTTCTGAGAATCAAGGTGAGATCGCTTGGGTCAAGGAACTTCATCCTGACTGCCAAGAATATTGGGAAACCTATGATAAATATGGGTTATGGAATAACCGCACTTTGATGGCGCACTGCGTCCATTCTAGCGATCGAGAATTATCTGCGATCAAAGATGCTGGAGTTTATGTCGTTCATTGCCCATCTAGCAATGAAGACCTTCTCAGCGGTTACGCCCCGATCCGACATATGATGGATATGGGCGTCCGCGTCGTTTTGGGCAGCGATATTGCAGGAGGGGATCATTTATCGATGTTTGATAATCTAACCGCCGCTATTCGGGCGTCGAAAGCTAGACAAGTGATGTATGGCAAAGATCGCTTCCTCACGGTTGAAGAAGCTTTCTATCTTGCCACCAGCGCACCTGCCTCATTCTTCGATGAGAAACCCGGCTTTGCAAAAGGAAATTCTTTCCATGCGATTGTGATTGATGATAGCAAAGTGCTTTCAGTTCGCCCTTTGAGCTTAAAAGAACGTTTTGAACGTGCGATGTATAGAAGACAAGAAGGTGCGATTTTGGCCGTTTATAGCGAAAATCGCAAGATTTACGGATAATCGAAAACTTCTAAATTTGGCACCCAGAGAAATCCGGGTGCTTTTTTCTTGTGCACGTGCGAATTTCTTATGCCCAAAAAGGCAATTATCGCCTATAATCAAACCCGAGTTTTTTGAGGCATCTTTATGAACGCGATCGGCTTTGACAATGAGAAATACGTGAGCATCCAAAGCGCACGTATCAAGGAGAGAATCGCCCAATTCGGCGGCAAGCTTTACCTTGAATTCGGCGGCAAGCTTTTCGATGATCTCCATGCCTCTCGCGTATTGCCGGGATTCAAACCCGATACCAAACTTCAGATGCTCCTTGAAATGAAAGAAGAAGCCGAAGTCATTGTCGTTATCAATTCTCAGGCCATTGAAGATGCCAAAATCCGCGAGGATTTAGGGATTACTTATGATCAGGACGTTCTTCGCTTGATGGATGCGCTTAGAGAAGCAGGCCTTTATGTTGGGTCAGTTGTCTTAACCCAATACGCTGGCCAAAAAGGCACCAAACGTTTTGAACGTCTCTTGGCGAAGCTTGGCATCAAGGCTTATCGCCATTACGCGATCCCTAATTACCCTTATGATGTTGATACCATCGTCTCTAAAGACGGTTATGGCAAAAACGAATATGTTGAAACCACCCGTTCTTTGGTAGTGGTGACCGCTCCTGGCCCAGGGAGTGGCAAAATGGCCACCTGTCTTAGCCAGATTTATCATGATTCTCTCCATGGGGTGAAATCAGGCTATGCCAAATTCGAGACATTCCCAATTTGGAATCTTCCTCTGAAGCATCCGGTTAACTTGGCTTATGAAGCCGCGACGGCAGATTTGGATGATATCAATATGATCGATCCATATCACCTAGACCATTATGGTGTTTCTACCGTTAACTATAACCGCGATATCGAAGTTTTCCCTGTTCTCAATCGTTTGATTTCAGCGATCTTTGGCCAATCCCCATATTATTCTCCTACCGATATGGGCGTTAATATGGCGGGCTTCTGCATCTCTGATGATGAAGTTTGCAAAGAGGCGAGCCGTCAAGAAATCATTCGTCGATATTACAAAGCTCTTATCGACGTGAGAAAAGAAAAGATCCCAGAGAGCGCGGTCGCTAAGATCGAATCCATCATGAACAATAACGATATTCGCATCTCTGAGCGGCGTTGCATCGCCCCGTGCTTAGAAAAAGCCAAGGCGACCAAAGCGCCCGCCAGTGCGATTGAACTTAATGACGGCACATTGATCACCGGGAAAACCTCTCCGTTATTGGGTGCCACATCCGCTATGATCCTCAATGCGTTAAAGCATCTTGCAGGGATCCCTGATAACGCTTTGTTGCTTCCTAAAGCCATTATTGAACCGATCTGCGATTTGAAGACCAAAGGTCTTGGGCATCATAATCCTCGCCTCCATGTCGATGATGTCTTGCTCGCGCTTTCTATCTCTGCGGTTACCAATCCGCTTGCCGAGATGGCCTTGGCCCAACTACCGAATCTAAAAGGAAGCGAATCCCATTCTTCTGTCATCCTCTCTAGTCGTGACCAGTCCACGTTAAAGCGCTTGGGAATCAATCATTCCTGCGAGCCGATTTACGAAACGAAAAAGCTCTATCAAGCGAAGTAGTGATTCTCCACAATAATCAAAATATCTAAGATTTGCGTCAATTCTGTTGTTTGACGCATTTCTTTTTAGGCGGGTTTTGCGATAGTTTTTTGATTTTTCAGAACGGATTCGTATCTTTTGAACTTTCTGAGTTTGGCAAAAGAAAAGCCACAGCATTGCTGCCATGGCTTAGTTGAACCTAATGAAGATTAGGAACGGACGACGGAACCCATCGCGAAGGAATCAACCCACGCGCTGGTGGTGCTGGAGATATAGTAAGCGCCGTGCATACGATACTCGAATACAAGCTGATCGCCGCCGGTGACGTT
>ONWJ01000081.1 GCA_900321535.1 uncultured Erysipelotrichaceae bacterium | reverse complement strand
GGGCATGGCAAGAAGCTCAAAGGCAATGTCATCGTCGTCGGCGGTGGCAACGTTGCTATGGACGTTGCGCGCACCGCGCTCCGCCAAGGCGCTGAGAAGGTCGACCTCTATTGCTTAGAACAACGCAATGAAATGCCATCTTCTGAAGATGAAATCAAAGAAGCCGAAGAAGAAGGAATCGTCATCCATAACGGATGGGGACCAAAAGAAATTCTCCTCAATGGCAAGAAGCTTACTGGCATGGCGTTCAAGAAGTGCGTCTCCGTCAAAGATAAAGATGGCAGATTCAACCCATCTTATGATGAAAACGAAGTCACGACTGTTGAAGGGACCGCAATTCTTTTGGCCATCGGTCAAGCCTTCGATTATAAGAAGTTGTTTGAAGGAACCCTTGTTACGCTTTCTCCAAGAGGAACCGTCCTTGCTGATCCAGCAACCCTTCAAACCGCTGACCCGGATATCTTCGTTGGCGGTGACTGCTATCATGGCGCCCGCTTTGCTATCGACGCGATTGCAACCGGCAAAAAGGCCGCGATCTCTTTGCACCGTCACGTCCAACCTGGCCAGATGTTAGAAGCCGGCCGTAACCTCCGCGACTTCCAGCAAATCGATATCGACAATATCAAGACTGAAGAACTTGGATTCGATAAGACCCCACGCCAAATTCCGGCGGTAGGACCTGTCGATACCCATTCTTATAACGATAACCGTGGCATCTTTACCGAAGAGCAGATCAAGAAAGAAGCGGCTCGTTGCTTGTCTTGCGGCAAAGCGGTGGTGGATCCCAACATCTGCGTTGGCTGCGGACAATGCGTCATCAAGTGCCAATTCGACGCCGCGCATCTTGTGAAGAAGACCTCCATCTATGGTTCCGATTTCTCAACCATACTCCCGAAAGCGGTTGGCCATACGGTGAAACGTTCTATCAAGATTGCCATCGGCGCATTCAAAAGGGATTAATGCATGCACGAACTAGGATATGCGATTGAACTGATCCGAACACTGGAAGACTTCATGAAGGAAAATGGCCTTTCCGTCATTTCCGAAGTGACGTTGACCGTTGGAGAGGCAACCGGCATTGTTCCGAGATTTATGTATGAGTGCTGGCCTGCCGCCATCGAAGATAGTGATCTGATTCATGACTGTAAGCTAGTGATCAACATGATTGAGTCCATTGGCGAGTGCCATAACTGCGAGAAGACGTTCCCCATCGCAAAATGCAAAAGGGTCTGCCCTTATTGCGGTTGCGAAGATTACGATACGAAAACCGGTTATGAATTTGAAATAACCGAAATCAAAGGACATTAGGCGAGGGCTCCGGATCACCGGAGCCTTTGCTTTTATCTTTGATAACTACTAATGCCGATTCACCTAAATCATAGTAAAATTCTCTTGGTATGGATCCTAGACAAGACTACGTTAAATTCCTTAGGGAAAAAGTAGGGCATAGTCCCATTTTAATTGCCCATAGTGCGTTGGTGGTCTTAAACGAGAACAACGAGATTCTCATTGAGATCCGTGGCGATGATGGGAAACAAGATATTCCTGGCGGTGGGCTTGAATTAACGGAAACGTTTGAAGAAGCCGCGATGCGTGAGCTACATGAAGAAACAGGTTTGTATGCCGATGAGCTTGAACTGCTTCATATCTACTCTGGCCCAATGACTTATTATCGTTATGTCAATGGCGATGAAATCTATGGGGTTGACGCGATCTATATCGTTAGAAAATATCATGGCGAACTAAAACCCCAGCCCAAAGAAGTCAAAGAACTTCGGTTCATGAAACTAGAGGATATCGTCTTTGCTTCGCCGAGAAACAAAGATATCTTGGTCAGACTCAAAGCCTATTTATCTATGAAATAAGAAAGTGTGCGTTTTATGGATATTGTGAAATTAAAACCTGCCGTAAAAGATTACATTTGGGGTGGGCAAAAATTAAAAAACTACGGCAAAACCGCCTCAAGTGACATCATTGCGGAGACTTGGGAACTTTCTTTTAGACCTGATGCACCGACACTTATTGATGGCGGTCCACATTCTGGAGAACCTTTATATAAAGTAGCCAAAAAAGAAGACATCGGCTCAAATCCCGCTTCTTTTCCTTTCTTCCCTGTCCTTATTAAGTTAATCAACTCGGCTGATAATCTCAGCGTTCAGGTTCACCCTGGAGATGATTATGCTTTGGCCAACGAGCATAGTTTTGGCAAAACCGAGATGTGGCATGTTTTGGACGCTGATCCTGGCTGCGGGCTTTATGTTGGATTCAAACGCAAGGTGAGCAAAGAAGAAGTCGCGAAAGCGATGGAAGATGGAACCATCCTTGATCTATTGAACTTCTTCGAGGTCAAGCCAGGTGAGACTTATTTCATTCCAAGCGGCACCGTTCATGCGATTGGCAAGGGAATCACCGTTATCGAAATCCAACAAAACAGCGACCTCACCTATCGTCTTTATGACTACAATCGCATTGGCAAAGATGGCAAAAAGCGCCCGCTTCATATTCAAAAAGGCCTTGATGTCATCCGTTTCGAGCCTTATTCACCCGTTAAATGCGACCTTCCTTTAATTGGAAAGACGACTTACTTCGCTTCTTATCTAAAGACTGTTGATGAGGAAGAGCTCGTGAAAGCGAAAGAAGATTCTTACGCTTCGATTACGGTGCTAGAAGGAAGCGGCACCTTCGATGGAATTAGCTTCCATAAAGGCGACTCCTTCTTTATCCCTGCTTCTAAAGGCGGATTACTTAAAGGAAAGGCGACTTTTGTTTTGACTGAAACAAGTCTTCTATAAGGATTGATTATGAAAAAGCAATTGCTATGTTTATCTTCGCTCTGTGCGGTGGTCCTCTCCTCTTGCGGGATACTGGATGTGCTTGGCACCACGCTTACTTCGAAAGAAGGCGTAACCTATGATCTTTATCGGGCCGATCGCTCTGATCCTAATACTCAAATTATCAAAAAAGCCTACAAAAACCGCCTGCATTTTAGAAGAGACGGCGATTCGGTCGTGCCTTATGTCACGCTTTTTGAGTATGCCCAGATGCTCTCACCGCTATTTGATGAGACTGCCACGATGAAGATTTCTTCAAGCGGTTATTCTTCGGTTTGGCAAGTCTACGTTAAAGATACCTATATCTTCTACGCGATTCATGATCCAATCAGAAAAGAAATTCTTATCGGTGGCAGCCTTTATGGCGCTTTGACCTCGAATATCAGCGACTCGTCAAATAGTAGCATTGCCGCTCGGGTAAACCTAAAAAGAAGCGTCAAAAATGAAGGGGCGAATTACACGACTTTTTCTTATGCTTCGCTTGAAACAGGTCATGTATATTCTGGCAACTCCTATTTTCTGCCTCTGGCCTATCTAGATGCTTCCATTGGACAAACATGTCAGCTTTATCATTTCTATGATACTCGCGACCTCTATGTGTTTTCCGAATACGATCAACTCACGAAAGAAAGCATTTATGATTCACAGCGACTTTTGCCGTATGGGAATGCTGCCCGTGCCTTCCAAACCAGTACCTTCGGCATGCCTTTATCGCTTCGTAAACTGGATCGAGACACTGCTTACTTTGTCTTCGAGACACGTTATGGACTCAAAAAGCAAAAAGGCATTTCCACGATGGCCTCGTATTTCGAGGAAGCCGGCGCGGGAAAAGATATGATCTCCGATGATGACGCGACTAGGACGAAAGGTTTCTCCAAACTTTTCTATGGGCTTGATGAACTTCACACCACCCCGTCTTCTTTGGCACCCTGGTGGGGTGATGACGTTGCTAATTTCGTTTTCTCGCCGAAATACAACGATTACAAAGAAAAGAGCAAAAAATATAAGGAAGCCCAGAACTTTGTTCAGGAAAACCCAAGAGATGATTACCGTTATTACGAAGCGAGCAAGACTGCTTTTATCGAAGTAAGCCATTTCAAAGCGACGTTCGCGGCATATAAACAAGATGGCACGCTTGTCGATAACATTGCAGATCTCGACTCTTTCTTCTATCTGGCCAAATATTTAGAACTCGCAAAACAAAACGGGGCCAAAACCGTTGTCTTAGATTTGACGACGAATCCAGGCGGCTATATTAACGTCATGGGCAAGATGGTCACTTTGCTAAGCAAAAACAATTCCGACACTCTTTCAAACTATAGTGAGTCTTTGGAATATGATTACGATACGATCTATACCGTCGACACCAACGGCGATGGCGTCTATGACCAAGAAGATGTCTATGGCGATGACTTCAATTTCTATATCATGACCAGCAGTATTTCCTTCTCGGCTGGGAACGCGATGCCGTTTTTTTCTCGTAACCACGGTTTTGCCAAGACCATCGGCATCAATAGTGGTGGTGGAGAATGTTCCACCGAAAGCGTCTTCCTCCCATCTGGAAGAAGTTTCAATTTCTCCACTGATAACCATATCGTTTTCCGCGATGGGGAAACCTTCCGTCATAGTGAAGCAGGCGCGGGCATCGACATCCCATTAAGCGACGATAATTTCTATGATGATCAAGCGGTCTTGAATGCGATTGAAACCGCAAAGAACAATTAAGTTTTGTAACTCTGGTTCTTCAATAATCGATACACGGTACGCGTATTTTTCTTCATTCATTGTTTGGACAAAACGCGCGCGCTTATAATAAGATTAGATATATATGATGCCAAAAAACCGCCAATGTCAGCTAAAGATACTGATGGTTGAAAGGCTATAAAAACAAGCACATAAAGCAGAATCTCAAAGCATCTTTGGAAGGGGCAACCGATGGGAGAAAAGAAACGTAAAAAAAGACGAATTATTAGCCCGTCGGTATGGATTACCCTCGGTGTTTCCGTTTTCCTTCTTGCTACAGGAGGGACCATCGGTGGCATCATGACCGCTCGTTCCATCGCGACGACAAAAGATTTGCTTAATGGCAAAATGCTCGATATCGCAAGTTCTGCTGTTGCGATGCTAGACGGGGATGCCGTTGCATCGTTGACTCATAACGATCTTGGTGGCGAAGTTTTCTTTATGGATGAGGAACTTCAAAAGCCTGCAGATCAACAGCATAGCCCAAGTGTTGAGGTTCAACCCATCGCTGTCGCGGACGCGCTTTTGTAAATGGATTCTTTCCGTGACGGCGTTAGAAGCCGTGAAAAATATGAGGTAACCGGTGTCATTTCTAGCCCAATTACCGCGAACCTCGAAGGCGATGTCATCTCATTT
>ONWJ01000052.1 GCA_900321535.1 uncultured Erysipelotrichaceae bacterium | reverse complement strand
TCATTAAAGGCGGCTAGACAAATTGGCAAAACCAATCTGCATAACGCATTTGTAAAACCGGAAAAACGAAAATTTTAGAACGCTCCTTGACCGTCGCCTTTTTGCTGACCCTGTTTGTGAGAATGCGTTTTCCGATGCGCTCGCCCTCTGCTTGGCTGGGCATTTCCTGAATCTTTTGTGGATTGATCACGCTCCGGAGAGACTCCACGTTACTACGGCGGCGCCTCTTTGAGGATTTTGATGTGTCTTACTTTCAGGTTACTATTGCAGCAGATTCATCGTTCAAACTTGAATTTCATCGTTCAAAATGTTTTTTAAAACCGAAAAATTGCAGATTTTGGCACTTTGTAAAACCGAAAAATTGCAGATTTTGGCACTTTGTAAAACCGAAAAATTGCAATTTTCATTGAAAAGTCGGCAATTTATCGTATGATTATGACATGAAAGAAAAAGAAATTGAATTTGAGAGGAAAATATACCCAACGCTTGTTTCGTGGGCCAAGAACCCGAATAAGGATTCCGCCATATTGATTGAAGGGGCTCGCAGGGTTGGCAAAACGACGCTTGCCACAAAATTGGCCAAAGAAGAATACGATGATTATCTTTATATCGATTTCAAGATCGCCTCAGAGAGCGTGAAGAAACTTTTCGCTTCGGAGCGAATGGCGGATCTGGATGATTTCTTCCAGGAATTGTTCCTCTTGTTAGGGAAGACTCCAAAGCCTGGCTCATTGATTGTTTTCGATGAGGTGCAATATTGCCTTCATGCAAGGGAGGATATCAAATATCTGGTCGCGGATGGGCGATATGACTATCTAGAGACTGGGTCTTTGGTCAGCATTCTATCGAATGAAGAGAATATCCAGATTCCATCTGAAGAGACCATCATCTACTTGCATCCGCTTGATTTCGAGGAATTCCTTTGGGCGCATGGCGAGAAAGCCACGCTTTCAAGCATCTATGCCCTAGTGAAAAACAACAAACATATCTCCGATTCCGTTCATCAGAGAATGATGGCTTTATTCCGCAAATATATGGTTCTAGGCGGGATGCCGAAGGTTCTGGCGAATCTAAAGAAAACCAATTCCTATTTAGAGGCTGAAAAGGCTAAGAGAGAGATTCTTGAGCTATACAAGCAGGACCTAAGGAAATACGATAGCAAACACGGCACCTATTGTGAGACCATTTTCCTCGATATCCCTGCTCAGCTTGCCGCCGAGCGCGAATCCTATCGTTTCATTCCCGGCTTGCAGGAGACGGACGCCAGATCAGTCAAAATCATTAAGTCCATTGAAGCGCTTGATGATTTCATGTTGGCGGAAGTCGTTTATCGTTCGCCTGATTTGTCTTCCTTCCTTGAGACGAGGAAAGATGAATCGTTCTATAAACTCTATTATGTCGATACGGGGCTATTGCTTTCGGATTTGCTTTCGTTATCAGAAGGAGAAGTGACGGATGCCTATGCCAAACTTTTATCAGGTACTTCAGGCATCAACATGGGCGGCATCATGGAATCGCTTGTTTCTCAAGGGCTAACCGCAAGAGGCATCAAAAAGTATTACCATTTCTATTCTTTGGTGGATGAAGAATCCAATAAGCAGAAGCGGTATGAGATCGACTTTGTATTTAAGTATCGTCTGACCAATATCTTGATAGAGGTCAAAACATCAAAGAATTATAAAACGCAGTCCTTGGATCGTTTCCACGAGAAATATCCAAATATAAAAGGCCGTCAATACGTCGTTGGCATTAAAAATTATAAACGGGAAGAAACAAAGACGACCATCCCTGTTTATCTTTTGCCGTTAATGGAGTTTTAAAGTCGAATAAAAAAACGCCGAGCCCGTTGTGGGACATCGGCGCATTTCTTATTTCAAGACGGCAGTCATCAGCTCGCGAGGGTGCGAGAATAGAATGTCATGTTGGCTTTTAAGCACTGCATAGCAGCACCTGAAACCACATTCGGATCGCAGCCTTCAAACCATGCGGCGCAGGTGACGGTG
>ONWJ01000087.1 GCA_900321535.1 uncultured Erysipelotrichaceae bacterium | reverse complement strand
GAAACCTGGCGTTGAAATTCAACGCATCCAGTCCGACCCGCAAGTCGGTCTTACCTCAACTGAGGCGAAAGAACAAGCTAGCAAAGGCTTGGCAAACGTCTCAAATACCAAATTGGAGAAAAGCAATGCGCGTATCATCTGCGAGAACGCATTCACCTTCTTCAACGTGGTCCTTTATATCATCGCGTTGATGTTCGCAGGATTTATGATCTTCCTACGCGTATCTGGACATGAAGCCGTTCAGAAAGAGTACTTTGGCATTACCAAGTTCATCTTTATGATCTCGGTCATCATGAACGTGGTCATCGGCTCCTTCCAAGGAATCCGTTCTAAAAAGACACTTCGCAAACTCCGCATTGTCACTGAAAGCAAAGCCGTCGTCATTCGCGATGGTGAGAAGAAAACGATCCTAGGCACCGAAGTCGTCCTCGATGATATCCTCTTCGTCGCGACTGGCGATCAATTAGGCGTCGACGCGATTGTTTTAGAAGGTGAAGTCCAAGTCGATGAATCCTTGCTCACTGGTGAAGCGGACCTGATCGTCAAAAAAGCCGGCGATACCTTGTATTCTGGTTCTTTTGTCATGGTAGGTTCTTGCCGTGCTAGAGTCGAAAAAGTCGGCGATGAGACTTATGCTTCCACCTTATCGAACAAAGTCAAATCCTTAGCCTCCACCAAATCGGAGCTTATGGTCAATATCTATCGCATCCTCAATGCGTTATCGATCATCCTCTTCGTCATCGTCGCCATCGTCATCGGCACCTTGATTTACAAGGTTGTCCGTTGGGGCGCGGCAGATTTGCTTGGTCCAGGAGAAGGATTAGAACAGCCAACCACCTGGGCGCGAATCTTCGTCACCACCGCTTCCTTTGCAATCGGTGTCATCCCGACTGGTTTGGTTTTGATCACTTCCGTCACCTTAGCGGTCTCCATCATCACCCTTTCTAGACAACAAACATTAATCCAAGAACTCTATTCTTTGGAAAACCTTTCCCGTATCAATGTCATCTGCTTGGATAAGACCGGCACCCTCACCGACGGCACCATGAAAGTCATTGATGTCCATCCGCTCATCAAAGAAGACGCTTTCCAAGGCGAAGTGAAAAAGATCCTCGGGGTATTTGAATCCACCAACATGACCTCCAAAGCCCTCGAGCTCCACTTCGGCAAAGAAGCGAATATGAAGTTCAAAGAAGCCATCCCGTTCTCTTCTGCCAAGAAGTGCTCTGGCTATATCTCCGAATCCGGTGATACCTACCTCATGGGTGCTCCTGAATACATCGCCAAAGGCAACAAAGAAGCCGAGGCATATACCGAAATTAAGGCAAAAGAGGGGAGACGTGTCATCGCTTTTACCAAAAACGGTGAACTATTTGGCTTGGTCGCTTTGGAAGATGGCATCCGTGCATCTGCCAAAGACACCATTACCTATTTCTATGAGAACGGGGTCGATGTGAAGATCATCTCCGGCGATAATGCAATCACCGTTTCTAAGATTGCCGCCCTCTCTGGCGTGCGTAATGCAGACAAAGCAATCTCTCTAGAAGGCATGCCACTGGATGAAGTAAAGAAGATCGCGACCGAATATACCATCTTCGCTCGCGTCTCGCCAGAACAAAAGCAAGCCCTTGTAGAAGCCCTACAGATGGCTGGCAAAAAGGTTGCCATGACCGGTGACGGCGTCAACGATATCCTCGCGCTTCGCAAGGCCAATGCCTCCATCACCTTCAATAACGCGACAGACGCTGCAAAATCCTGCTCGAATGTCGTCTTGCTTGATAATGACTTCTCTCACCTAAAAGCTGTTGTCGGTGAAGGAAGACGTGTCGTCAATAACATCGAGCGCACCGCCATCCTCTTCTTGATGAAAGCGGTCGCAGTTGTGTCCTTAGCCATCGCGTTGATTCCATTCAAAGATGGTCAGCTCTCCTACTCTCTTGAGAACGTCTATCTTCTCGAGACCGCGATTATCGGTACCGGTGGCTTCTTGCTCTCGCTTGAGAACACCAAGCAACCAATCAAAGGTTCCTTCGGCCGTAACGTGCTCGCGCGTGCGATTCCTTCTGGTATCTTCGTCTTTATCGGCGCGATTCTGCCAGTATTGCTGCGCGTGCTCGGCGTATATGGCGAAGGAAACTACGCGCAAGCCACCACAACCTCTCTTATCTCGTTAATGACCGCGATTGCAGGCGCGACCGTCTTAATCGCGATGTGCATCCCATTCAACCGTCATCGTATGATCGTCATTGCGCTTGTTGTTGGCAACGTCGCCTTGTTCGGCCTTGCCTTGCCACGTGTCTTCATCGGTGCGCAATCGTTGAACTTCTCCGATGGAAGCACACTTCTCAGAGAGTTCTTCCAGCCTTGGAATGCGGCAGCCATCAAAGCGGTCTTCTTGACCGAAGCAGGCGGATTCAACGCCCCTGCCTTCTTAACGGTGGCTTTGTATTTCTTCATTGGCTTACCAATCTATTACGCCGTCATCACCATGATCAACACCTATCTCAAAGAACGTTCTCTTGATGATGAAAAGGAACTTCGCAAGATCGTTGTCGGTGGCACCACCGTCTTCGGTATCCTCTCCATGGTCTTCGCGATTGCCTGCATCATCGTTGGTTCCCTTATCCTTGGCAAACAAATCGTTCTTGTCGGTGTTATGGAAGCTGAGAACTCCGCGATTGGCGACGTGATCTTATTCGGTGGCATTCTCCTTTATATCGGCGCCTTCATCGATATGGGTGTTCGCAGTGCGATTAAGAAGAACAAGTTTGCGAAAATCATTCCGACCTTCATTTTCATGCTGATCACGGGTCAGATCATACCATTGTTCTTTGTCGTGCCTTATTGGAT
>ONWJ01000230.1 GCA_900321535.1 uncultured Erysipelotrichaceae bacterium | reverse complement strand
ACTTCGATGACGACATCTTCGTCGGATTCGTTGACTTCTACCGGTTCCACCTTAGTGACTTTGTTATGGAATGTGCGTTTCTTTTGGGGGACAAAGGAATCAAGCTCAACTTCAGGAGCTTCATATTCTTCGTCATCTTCCCCGAGGATAACAGTGTGTTTCACCTTTTTAGGCGGAGCTGGTTTCGTTGGCTTAGGCGTAGGTTCGCTGACCTCTTTTAACGTTTCGACGAAGAAAGAGATATCGGTCCTTGTGCCATCTCCTTCATCAATATCGACGCCTTCGAAGTAGCAGGCTTTGATTTCTAAAACTAAGCAATCGAATAGATAAGCAATGGTCGGGATTTTCTTGTAAACAAGAAGGCCAGAGATCATGCGCTCTCCTCTTAGGATAACCGCGGCTAGAATCCAGTCTTCTTTCTTAAAGGCCTTTCTTGCTAGCTCGCATTCTTTTTTCTCATATCCAAGACGAGGATGAATCTCACATTCAGACGATAAGACTAGTTGCTTTGTTTCTTCCAATAGCTCAAGGAATCGATGTTCATAAGGGAGAGAAAAACTAGAGCCGTCGCAAGGGACGAGTTCTTCGTGATAGGCCTCATTCGGGCGTAACAATGACTTCGGTGATAGATTCATGTAATCTATCATACTCCCATTGGAATGTTTTTCTACGAAGGATACAATCTAATCATGCAAAAAATCGTTCGGGCGAAGGCAAACCACGTCGAAGCATTACTAAAATGTTATCGACGTTGCAATGATCAAAACCCACTGATCAAAGACCAAGAATCCTTATGCAAAATGGTCGAGGATGGTAACGTCTTTATCTTAATTGACGGGGGACGTGTATTCGCTTTTGCTGTTGTAACACGTGATTTGAGGACTGGAATTTTCGGTGCTTTGCCTCATCGGTCATCAGATTATTATGACCTATTGGATGAGCTAGGCGAGATGGATGAGAACGTTATCGCAGTGCCATCTTTCGCCGTTGATCCAGCGGTGAGTTTTCAAGCCTACGCGAAAGAGCTCTTTGATTTCCTTTCGGCGACTTATCATAAGCCCCTCATGCTCATTCGCACCGAAAAAAATATTAGCCATGAAAAAGCCGCGTTCTTAAGCCGTTATCACGCGGTGTTTTACCGTGGACAAGTCGACTTAGAAGGCAGCCTTTTTATCAAGAAGTTTGAAGTTGATGGCTTAGCTAGAGGGTTCGCTTGGTAATCAAGCAAACTGCGATTTATAAAGGCTTGCAAAGGCTCCATCTTTTTTCAATAACTCCGCAAAACTCCCCTTTTCTATGATTTTGCCCTTATCCATCATAAGGATTACGTCTGCGTTTTTAATCGTGCTCAAACGATGGGCGACGACGATGGAGGTCTTGCCTTTCATCAAGGCATCAAAGCTCGCGGAAAGAGCCAACTCGGTTCGTAAGTCGATGTTCGAAGTCGCTTCATCAAGAAGGATGATTTCAGATTCCACCATAAGGATTCTAGCAACGCAGAGTAACTGCTTTTCACCACTGCTTAGGTTGAGTCCCTCTCCCACGACCGTATCGTAGCCGTCTTTCAAGCGGGTGATGAATTCATGGGCTTTGGCTTTCTTGGCGGCTTTGATGATTTCTTCCATCGTGGCGTTTTCTCTGCCGAACGCAATATTGTCTTTGATGGAAGCGTGAGCAAGCCAAGTGTCTTGCAGGACCATGCCAAAATGGCTTCTCCACAATTTCTTGGGGTATTCTTTAGAAATTTTATCCCCTGTGAAGAATCCGCCTTGATCCGGGTCATAAAAGCGCATCAACAAATTGATGATTGTGGTCTTGCCACACCCAGTCGTGCCTACTAGAGCAATCTTCTGTCCTTTTTTGATATCGATGGAAAAATCATCGATGATAACACGATTTTTATCATAGCCAAAGGTAATGTGGTCAGCCTTTAAGCCATCGATTTGCTCTAATTGAGTTTCTTTGCCTTCATCAACATCATCCTCCGTGAGAAGTACTTCTTCAATGCGTTTCAAAGAAGAGGAAGCATTAAGAATGTCTCCAGTTGCATCCGCGATCTCGTTGAACGGCGCCATATACTGATAGGTGTAGGTCAAGAAGGAGGAAAGCCCACCGACCGTAAAGGCAATCCTAGACCAGGTGAAGGAAGATGGAGAGAGAATCATCCAAGCGCCAAGCAAAATAACAGAAGCGTAGATGGTGTTGT
>ONWJ01000054.1 GCA_900321535.1 uncultured Erysipelotrichaceae bacterium | reverse complement strand
TTTGATCGCGGCGATTGTCTTCATCATCGCTTCGGCTACCGATGCGGTGGATGGGCATCTTGCTCGAAAGTGGAATCAAGTCACCAACCTTGGCAAATTCCTTGATCCTATCGCTGACAAGATGTTGGTTAATTCCTTGCTCATCTTCGCCGCGGTTCCAGCAAGCTTCGCCCCAAATCAAATGACCATTCCTTGGTTCTGCGTTGTCTTGATGGTCGTCCGTGACCTCATCGTCGATACGATGCGTTTGTTAGCGGCTAAAAAGAATATCGTCGTGGCCGCGAACATCTATGGCAAACTCAAGACCATTTTCCAGATGATTGCTATCCCGGTTATCTTGCTTAATGGCTTCCCATTCTCCTTTTTCGATGCCGCCTGGCATCCGCTTCTTCGCATCGGCAGCTGGCTTATCTATTTAGCCACCGCGATGTCTCTCATCTCTGGATTCATTTATTTAAAAGCCAATGCTGGCATCCTTAAGGAGGAAGAATGATATGTCGAAGATCGTTGAAATGCTTCAGCTTTTAGCTGATAAAGGTTTGACTTTGGGTTCTGCCGAATCCCTTACTGGCGGGTTATTTGGCGCGAAAGCTTGTGAGATTAGCGGCGCTAGCGCGGTCTATAAAGGTGGCATCATCGCCTATACCCCTGAAGTGAAGAGCAATCTTCTTGGCATCCGCCCATCCACCATCCGCAATAATGGCGTGGTGTCCGCGGTCGTGGCTGCTGAAATGGCAGAAGGCGGCGCAAAGGCGCTTGACGTTGATATCTGCGTCTCTTGCACAGGCAACGCAGGCCCAACTGTTCAAGAAGGGGAAGAACCAGTTGGCTCTGTCTTCGTCGGTGTTTATTACGATGGCAACACCTGGACCATCCCGCTTCATCTTAACGGTGATAGAAACTGCATTAGGGCTCAAGTTGTGGACGCGATGGTTGGTCTTGTCCTATCTTTGTTTCCGGAAATAAAAAATAATTAATTCATTAATTAATTTTTACGAAAAAACTTTTAGCATACATTTGCGATTTTGGGGAATAAATAAGTAGGAGTGTGTTATGGCGAAACCAGAAACAAACGATAAACAGAAAGCCTTGGACGATGCGCTTCGTGCGATTGAGAAGTCCTTTGGCAAAGGCGCCGTCATGCGTCTAGGCGACCGTGAAAAAGTAGACGTAGATGTGATCCCAACCGGATCGATCTTATTGGATCAGACCTTAGGTGTCGGTGGTTATCCGAAAGGGCGTATCATCGAAGTCTTCGGACCTGAATCCTCGGGTAAAACAACCCTTGCGCTTGAAGCAATCGCTCAAGCCCAAAAGAAAGGCGGACGTTGCGCCTTCATCGATGCAGAGCATGCAATCGATCCTGATTATGCTCAAAAGCTCGGTGTCAACATCGACGAATTAATCCTCTCTCAGCCAGATTCTGGTGAACAAGGATTGGAAATCTGCGAGATGCTCGCTGAATCGGGCGCGATGGACCTCATCGTCGTCGACTCTGTCGCAGCGCTTGTCCCACAGGCCGAACTTGACGGCGTGATGTCCGATAACCAAGTTGGCTTGCAGGCTAGACTTATGTCGAAAGGCATGAGAAAGATCGCCGGCGTGCTCAATCGCACCGGGACGGTTGTTATCTTCATCAACCAGCTCCGCGAGAAAGTCGGTGTCATGTATGGCAATCCTGAAACCACGACCGGTGGCCGTGCCTTGAAGTTCTACGCTTCCATCCGTATCGATATCCGTCGCGCGGAAGCCTTGAAGTCTGGCTCCGAAATCATCGGCAATACCGTCAAGATCAAGATTGTGAAAAACAAAGTTGCTCCTCCGTTTAAGAGCTGCACGATTGATTTGCTCTATGGCGAAGGCTTCTCCAAATATGGAGAGATCCTCGATATGGGTGAACAACTCGGCCTTATTCGCAAGACGGGCAACTGGTACGAGATTGATGGCAATAAAATCGGAAATGGCAGAGAGGCCTCCAAAAATTACCTCAAGGAACATCCTGAAGTATCCGATGCAATCGAGGCCAAAATCCGCGACACCTTCCATAGCGGAGGCGTGGTGGAAGAAGACGCCGAATAACATTGCAGAACACGCATCCTTCAAAACAGGGTGCGTTTTTTGTTTCTTTAAGTAGAAAAAAGCAGGCGGGTTCTGCAGGGTTTTTGAAGTTGAGGGAAAGATTAATCGAGTATTCCGAAGTTTTCGGTTTTTCTTCCAAAACCCTGCAATTCTCGCTTTAATTACAGTCTTTGCTATTTTGTGCAAAAACTCTTTTTGAGTTTGTTTTACAAACTGGTACACTATTTATGTTCCAAAGGAACTTCCCCATCGGTTTTGTAAACATCGTGCTAGGCAACTAGTTCCATATTGAATCACATATTTCGTTGTGGGTCGTTTGACTTTGGGTTTAACCAAAGGAGTTTTTCATGAATGAAATGAATGTAGGACTGGCCATCGGTTTGATGATCGTCTGCTTGTTTGTAGGCGCCGGGGTCACATTCCTTATTTTCTTCCTGCTGAACAGAAAGAAAGTGAACGCCGCATCAAAGTCGGCGGATCAAATCATCAAAGATGCGAAGGTTCAAGCCGCTCACTTGCTTAAAAACGCGGAGATCGACGCCAAGCAAACTGCCTTCGAAGTCAAGCAGCAAACGGAAAATGAAATCCGTGTTCGTAAAGGCGAGTTAGCGTCCGAGGAACAGAAGTTATCTCTCCGTATCCAAGCGTTTGAAGCCCGTGAAGCCGAACTTCATAACCAAGAGAAAGCCTTAGAGCAGAAGAAGTCTTCTCTCGATGGCCAAATCGAAGCTTATAAGAAACGTCAGGCTGAGTTGGATGAGAAAATCGACTCCATCATCGCCGAGCTTGAAAAAGTCGCGGGCATGTCCATTCAGGAAGCCCATGACGAAATCATGGCCCGCATCGAATCCAAGATGTCCATGGAAATTGCCGCATACATCAAGAATGCGGAAGATGAAGCCCGTGAAACCGCGGAAGCAAAAGCAGTGGACCTCCTCTCTCTTGCTTGCCAGAAATACGCCCAAGACGTTACGACCGAACGTAATGTCTCTGTCGTCGCACTTCCAAGCGATGAGATGAAAGGTCGCATCATCGGTCGTGAAGGCCGCAACATCCGCGTTCTCGAACAAGAACTTGGCGTTGACCTCGTCATCGATGATACCCCAGAAGTCATCACCGTCTCCTGCTTCGACCCAATCCGCCGCGAAATTGCAAGACGCGCATTGGAGTACCTCGTCCGTGATGGTCGCATCCAGCCAGGACGCATTGAAGAAGTTGTCGCCAAGTGCAAGAAAGAGGTTGAAGAATCCTCTCAAAAGTACGGCGAAGAAGCCATCTTCAAACTTGGACTTCCACGTATCAACCGCGAGCTTGTCCAATATATCGGAAGACTTCACTATCGCACTTCCTATGGCCAGAACGGTCTTACCCACTCCATGGAAGTTGCCTATCTTACCGGCATCATGGCGGGCGAGCTTGGCTTAGATGTCAATCTTGCTAGACGCGCTGGTCTTCTTCACGATATCGGTAAAGCCATCGACTTCGAGCAAGAAGGAAGCCACGTCCAACTTGGCGCTCAACTTGCTAGGAAATTCGGCGAGCCAGACGTCGTCGTGAACTCCATTGAGTCTCACCATGGCGATGTTGAAGCCCGCTCGGTCATCGCCCACCTTGTCGCTGCCGCGGACGCCTTATCTGCTGCTAGACCAGGGGCGCGCTCCGAAACGGTTGAGACGTATGTCAAGCGTATCGAACAGCTTGAGAAAATCTGCAAAGAGTATCAAGGTGTTACTCAGGCCTACGCGATTCAATCCGGACGTGAAGTTCGCGTCATGGTTGATTACGAGAGAGTCTCGGATCTTGAAGCAGCCAAGCTTGCGCAAGACATCCGTGACCGCATTGAATCCGAATGCACCTATCCAGGTCAAATCAAGGTTGCCGTCATCCGCGAATCCCGCGCGGTCGAAGTGGCAAAATAAATTGAATGAGGATTCTATTCTTTGGAGATATCGTCGGACAATACGGCTTTGATGCCGTGTCCGACGTTTTATCTAAATTGGTTAAGGGATTATCCGCTGATTTTGTTATCGCAAATGGGGAGAACCTCTCGCGAGGGAAGGGCTTAACCTATCGCGATTATCAACGTTTGGTGGATCTTGGAATCGATGTGGTTACCTTGGGTAATCACTATGCTTCTAAAACCGAAATCAGAGATTATATCGGCAACGTTACATCTTTGATCCGTCCTGCCAATTTAAAAGGCGATTTCCCTGGCACGGGGACGTCGATTTTCAATGTAGATGGAATCGAAATCCAAGTGACCAATATCATGGGTCAAGCCTTCATTGAAGAAGAATTCAACAACGATATTGAGACCATGGCGGAAATCTTGAATCACCACCATGCGTTGATTCATTTTGTGGACTACCATGGCGAATCCACATCGGAAAAACAAATCTTCGCCTCTTATTTTGATGGACAAGTGTCCGCGGTTATTGGAACCCATACTCATGTTCAGACTAACGACGCGAAGATTTTGCCTTATGGAACTGCCTTCATGGCAGACGCCGGGTTCTCGGGCCGCGTCGATTCCATCATCGGCTTTGAGACCGATTCTGTGATTGATAAACTGGTCTTAGGAAAAGAAGGCCGGTTTGAGATTCCTTATGAGGGGGATAAAGAGGTTGACTGCGTTCTTCTTGAAGTCGATGAAGAAACAGGTTTAGCCACCAAAATCGAGCCCATTAGGCTCATCAATGGAAAGGAGGTCGTCTATGGGCCGCACCATCTATAAATCGCTGCCAGACATGTCGCTTGCAAGAAAGCGAGTGGATGCGCCATTGCTTATCAAAGAAGATATCAAGGTGTCAGAGCGTGTTCGCTCCTTTGCACAAGGAAAGACCTATCTTATTAAAACATTTGGCTGCCAAGCCAACGTGCGCGATGAAGAGATCATGGCGGGGTATCTTGAGATCGCTGGCTTTGTGAAGTCAGGTGATGAGAATGCCGCTGATATCGTTATCATCAACACTTGCGCCGTCAGAGAAAACGCGGAAGAGAAAGTGTATGGAATGATTGGCTCTTTTAAAGCGCTCTCCAAAAACAATCCTGATTTTATTCTTGGCATCTGCGGATGCATGATGCAGGAAGTCGGCGTCGCCGAACAAATCATGAAGCGTTACCCATTCGTCAATTTGATTTTCGGAACGCATAACGTTTCTAAGATCTTGGATTTGGTGGATGAACACCTTGCTAGACACAAAGACTTAGTGGATGTGAAATCCTTCTCTGGCGATATCGTGGAGAACCTTCCATCCTCTCGTTTAGACCATTGCAAGGCTTATGTGAACATCACTTATGGATGCGATAAATTTTGCACTTATTGCATCGTTCCTTATACTCGCGGACGAGAAAGAAGCCGCTCGGTAGAAGAGATTGTCAATGAATGCAGACAGCTTGTTGAAGACGGTTATCAAGAAATCACTCTCCTAGGACAAAATGTGAATTCCTATGGCAAAGATTTGAAAAACGGAACGAGTTTTGCAGAGATTTTAAGAAAAGTTGCAGAACTTGGTATTCCTCGTTTACGCTTCATGACTTCCCATCCATGGGATTTCACGGATGAAATGCTAGACGTCATCGCAAGCTATCCAAACATCATGAAATGCATTCATCTTCCGGTTCAATCTGGGAGCAGTGAAGTCCTTCGCTTGATGGGTCGCCGCTACAGCAGAGAAGACTATTTGGATTTGGTGAAGCGCATTAAAACAAAGATTCCTGGCTGCGCGATTACCACGGATATCATCGTTGGGTTCCCTAATGAAACCACGGAGCAATTCGAAGAGACCTTAACCCTTTGCAAAGAAGTCGTTTATGATGCGGCATTTACCTTCATCTATTCTCCTAGAAGAGGAACACCTGCCGCCAGCATCGCGGATAATGTCAGCTCAGAAGAAAAGCATGAACGCTTTATTCGCTTGACCAAAGTGATCGAAGAAGGCGTCATCTATCATGCGACTCAAATGGTTGGAAAGACCTATGATGTTTTGGTGGATGGCCCATCGAAGAAGAATTCGGATTTGCTTTCTGGATATACGGAATCTGGGAAACTAGTTCATTTCAAAGGGCCAGCTTACCTAAAAGGATGTATTGTGTCGGTGAAGATCAATGAAAGTCACACATTCTCGATGATTGGAGAACTTGTGGATGACCCTCTCATTGCCTTTGCTAAACAAGCCAAAAAAGAATTATTGAATGAGCCTGCTTTGAAAGCATTCATCGATGCGAAGGAAAAGCTTCTTGCTGATAAAGAACTCAATGAACTCAAGAAGCAAATCGTCTCTTTGCAAAAACAAATGACGGTCGCGCTTCGCGATGGGGAAGATTCATCTTATGAAGAGTTTAAGGCCGCTTATCTAGAGGCCAAAGAAAAATATGACACGCACCCTCTTGTGCTGAATTATCTTGCATATCAAGAAGATGCGGCAAGTTTGCTTGAACAAGCCAAGGAGATTCTATCGTGATCATCGTCTTGACTGGACCTACAGGAAGCGGCAAGACCAAAGTGGCGATTGAACTCGCGAAAGCGTTAGGTGGAGTCATCTTAAATGGCGATGCATTCCAAGTATATAAAGAACTGAATATAGCAACTGCGAAGCCGACGCCAGAGGAGTTCATGCAAGCCCCTCATTACCTTTTTGATTTCATCCCATTGACTGAAGCATATAACGTTCATGATTATCAACTTGACCTTCGTGGATGCATCGCAGAACTAGAGAAGAAAAACGTTCCGATGATTATCGCCGGAGGAACAGGGCTTTATATCCGAGCAGGCTTGTACGATTATGAATTCACGGAAGACAAACCAGTTGATTTAAGTGAATATGAAAGCAAAACGAACGGGGATTTGCATAGGTTTTTAGAAAAAATCGATCCAAAATCCGCGGCCATGATTCATCCGAATAATCGTGTGCGTTTGCTTCGTGCGATTGAGATTTATCTCCAAACCGGAAAAGCGAAATCAGAAATCGAGTCTACTCAAAAACATGCTCCGATCTATGATGTGAAGTTCTTCGGACTACAAACGGAACGCGCACCTTTATATGAGCGTGTGAACGCTCGTGTCGATGAAATGTTCGCATCCGGGTTACTAGAAGAAACAAAACCTCTTGTTGAACGTTATGGTCGAGATTGCGCTGCATTCAAAGCCATTGGAGTGAAGGAATTATTCCCTTATTTCGATGGTTTGATCACCTTGGATGAAGCGATTGAAACCATTAAGAAAAACACCCGGAATTACGTTAAGCGCCAAGAGACCTTCTTCCGGCATCAATTCGATATCCAATGGGTATCATCCTCAGAAGAAATACTCAAAATGCTTTAAATAAAGCATTGGTCATTGAAGTATTGCAATTAAGTTCTATCATTTACCAAGTTTATTAAGGAGGCGATTCAAATGAGCCTTTTACCTATTTATGAAATTGCTAAAACCGCAGGCATCGATGAGCAATACGTCGAGCCATACGGAAAATACAAAGCGAAGATTGATTCTGCTTTGTACGAATCATTAAAAGATAAGCCAAACGGCAAACTTGTTTTGGTTACCGCCATCACGCCGACAAAAGCAGGCGAAGGCAAAACCACAACCTCCATTGCATTAACCGAGGGCTTTGGAAAGATTGGTCAGAAAGCAATGCTTTGCTTACGTGAGCCAAGTCTTGGCCCTGTCTTTGGTATCAAAGGCGGAGCGACCGGTGGAGGCCTTGCCTCAATCGGTCCTAGCGAAGATATCAATCTTCATTTCACTGGCGATATGCACGCGCTCACTTCTTCCATTAATTTGATTGCTGCCGTCATCGATAACTCGATCTGGCAAGGCAATCCACTCAACATCGATCCTAATAGAATCGTTTGGAGCAGAGCGATGGATATGAACGATCGTGCTTTGCGTAGCGTTTCCGTTTCTGAGCAGGATAAAAAAGTATCTCCAAGAACCGATCATTTCGTGATCACAGTCGCTTCGGAAATGATGGCGATTATGTGCTTGGCCAAAGACCAAGAGGACTTCTTGAAGCGTGTCCGCAACATCATCGTTGCCTATGATAAAGAAGGCAATCCGATCCGCGTTGATGATTTAAAGATCTCTCACGCGATCATGAAACTCATGCGCGAAGCATTAAAACCAAACCTTGTCCAAACCTTGGAGAACAACCCAGTTTTGGTTCATGGTGGTCCATTCGCTAACATCGCACATGGTTGCAACTCTGTCATCGCTACCAAACTTGCGCTTAAATTAGCCCCAATTACGGTTACCGAAGCGGGCTTCGGTGCTGACCTTGGCGCGGAGAAATTCCTTGATATCAAATGCCGTGAAGCCGGATTACATCCTGATGCAGTTGTCATGGTTGCGACCATTCGCGCCCTTAAGATGCACGGTGGCGTTGCCTTTGATCAACTTGCTGTTCCAAATGTCGAAGCTCTTGCAAACGGCGTCGCCAACTTGGAAGCCCATCTTACAAATATTAAGAAATACGGCATCCCGACCATCGTTGCCATTAACCATTTTGCTCAAGATAGCGATGAAGAGGTTGCTTTCCTCAAGAAATGGTGCGAAGAAAAAGGATATCGCGTTAGTTTCTTAGATGGATTCTTAAAAGGCGGCGAAGGTTCTATTGATCTTGCCAAGCAAGTTCAGGCCCTCCTTAAGGAAACCGAATCTCATTACAAGCCAATCTATGACTTGAAACTTCCATTGAAAGAGAAAATCGAGATTATCGCGAAAGAAATCTATCATGCAGGCACGATTGCTTATACCGACAAGGCTCTTGAGCAATTAGACCGTTATGACAAGATGGGGTTCGGCGATGCTTATATCTGCATGGCGAAGACTCCACAATCTTTGACCGATGATCCGCTTGTTCTTGGCGCTCCTGAAGGCTATGAACTTCATATTCGTGAAGTCAATCTTTCCGCCGGCGCGCGCTTCGTTATCCCTCTAACGGGCGACGTCATGACAATGCCTGGCTTGCCAAAGGTTCCAGCCGCGGTCAAGATGGAGGATCAGCCCTGGTAATGGAAACGCCTGCTTACGAGTTATACGACGAAGTCGAGATGAAGAAACCTCATCCGTGCTTTCGTCGCAGCAAGCGTTTTCAAATCGTTCGTGTTGGGGCGGATATAAAGATACTCTGCCTTGGATGCGGCGCAGTCTTGATGATGGACCGCGATCATTTCAACCAAAGAATCAAAAAAGTGGTGGCTAAACACGAAGCCCCCATCGTTCCATCAAAGGAAAATGCATAGATCTATTATAGATTTGCATAGCAAAAAGAAATGATAACGGGGAATAAATAAGTAAGCTATGTCTTACTTGTTCCACGTCTCGCATTTAAGCAAACGATATAAAGGCGAAGATAAGTTTGTCCTAGACGACTTATCTTTTTCTTTACCCGATCGTGGGATGGTTGCTATCACTGGCAAAAGCGGATGTGGCAAATCTACGTTGTTGCACCTACTGCTAGGATCGCTGAAACCAACGAAGGGCAAGATAACCTATAAAGGGGTAAATCTCGCCAATTTTAGCCGTAAAGATTGGCTTAAATACCGACGATTTGAATCATCCATTGTCTTCCAACACTACAACTTGATGGAAAGCATGAGCGCGCTTGATAACGTTGCGTTGCCCTTGAGAATTGCGGGTGTTAGAGCAAGCAAAGCAAATAAAAAAGCCCGGGAACTATTATCGAAATTCCATTTAGAAGAGCATGCGGAGAAAAAGACGCGCCTATTGTCAGGTGGAGAAAAACAACGCGTAGCCATCTGTAGAAGCCTTGCTCTATCCCCAGAAGTGGTATTCGCCGATGAACCTACCGGCGCGCTTGATTCGCATAATGCCTCGTTGGTTATGGACATGCTTTTGCAGGTTTCTAGGAAGGCTCTTGTGGTGCTTGTTTCGCATAATCTAGAGCTGGTTGAGAAGTATTCGGATTATTTGATTTTGTTAAAAAATGGCAAAATTGGACTAGAACGGACAATTCACGACATTTTTGTCCAACCAAAGAAAGAAAAACGCCCTGGCAAAATACGTCAAGGGAACTGGGTTCAAAAGTTTCTTGGACATAATTTAAGTCGTTTTCCTTCTTCGGTCGTTGTTCGTTTTTCGTCCGGTTTAATTGGATTCGTATCCATCCTTTTGTCTTTGGGTTTTGCTTTAGGGAACGCACCTGCGTTAGAGGAAGAAAAACGGAATACGCTAGACTACTGTTCGTTTCGGATCACCAAGAAAGAATTTGTCGAAGTACCTTCTAGCCCTTTGAGACTGGTCAAAGAATCGAGGCCTGATTTTGAGGACGCACAGCAATATCTAAACACCATTGATGGAGCATCAGTCCATCTGGATTACTCCTATTTCCTTCCTACTTCATTACCATTTGATTTAGATGGAGTTCGGCAAGACCCTAGCCGCGTTCTTCCGGT
Source organism: uncultured Erysipelotrichaceae bacterium (assembly GCA_900321535.1). Lineage (GTDB taxonomy): Bacteria > Bacillota_I > Bacilli_A > RFN20 > CAG-826 > Alloenteromonas. Next base: position 1,151 of record ONWJ01000054.1, on the reverse strand, counting down.
ATATGACCTGACGTTAAGTGAGTTTGGAAGCGCGTTAGTGGTGGACCACTTGGACTCTCCCATAGATGAGTCTAGGCACTGCGTGGTAAATCAAAACTTTGCCCATGATTATTCCGCCTCCGTCGGACAAACACTTCACCTGGAATACCAAGCCCAAATCTTACACGGTGGTCAGAAGGCGACGGTTTCAACCTCGTTCGATTTTGTAATTCATTCTGTGATAGATGAGTTCTCATTCTTAAATAGCCCAAAGATTTATTATTCCTATACTTTTGTCGATGAATGCTATGGGAATTATGTGCTGGAAGATTTCCCGCTTAATAACGGAAGAAAACCGACGGTATCGACGTTTGTAAGAGATTTAAAAGGGGATGAAAACTACTCTAGTTATGGGTATTGGATCTTTTCACACGGCGTTCCTTGTTCTGATGAACTGATTGGCCTTTTAGAAAAGCAGGGCGATGATGGTTTGATTCTTTCCTCGAACGCATACGATGTCGCCTCTTCTTTTTCCTCGCTTGCGCAAGCTTTGTTAGCATCGCTTGGACTATTCATGGCAATCAGCGTTCTTTCTCTTGTGCTCATCATTGCTTTGAACTCTTATTCTTCGTTTTTAAGACAAAAGAAGCAAAGCGCGATTCTGCTTTCTTTAGGCGCCAAACAAAGTGACATCGTGTCTTTGGTATCACTAGAAGGAATCATCATCAGCGTGATATCCATTTTGGTTGCAATACCGATGTCGTATTTTGGTCAGGGTATTCTCAACAATGTTCTTTTGCACGAATTCGGAATCCCTAATCTAGTTCAAATCCCGTTTGCGTCTTTGTTTGGAGTGCCGTTTTTGCTGATTCCTTTGCTTTTGTTGGCAGGTGTGCTGATTTCGTTGTTCTCAAGTTCGATTCCGCTTCTTTTTGCGGGAAGGATTGATTTGGCGGAGGCATTGAAAGAAGAATGAAGTACGCGGTGATATGCAAAAACCTGACGAGGAAGTTTGGTAATCAAGTCGCCTTGAAGAAAGTGTCTTTGGCGCTTCCTAAAAAAGGGATGATTGGCGTGCTAGGACATTCAGGATCAGGAAAATCCACTTTGCTCAATATCATGGCGATGTTAGACCAAGGATATGAAGGCGACATTCGGATTTTGAATACGAA
>ONWJ01000055.1 GCA_900321535.1 uncultured Erysipelotrichaceae bacterium | reverse complement strand
TGCTGAATTCCTGTATTTCCATAAACCCCCTGATAAAGGTTGCACATTAATAGAAACCATTTACTCATTTACTTCTGGTTTTTACCTAGTTTTGATTACTTTAACAAAATGGCCGAAAATGGCAAAAAACTATCAATTTTGAAACTTTTATTTCAGTTTGCCGAATTTGGCGGTTTTTATCGTTTTTTGATTGTTTTGAGGCTTTTATGTTGATGGGCTGGTATCGTGTTGGTCTATGTCGCTCCGAGTCACTATAAAAGATTTTTCTTGCCTATCGCGCGCATAAAGAGAATAATATTGCCTGCGTGTCTAAGGCACGCTACGCAGGCTCCGCTTTCCTAGTCACGGGTTATGAACCTGAAGAGAAACCACTGTAAGCTAAAGGAGGAATCATCATGAACAACAATCTTGTCAATGAAATCACCGCCCGTCAGCTTCGCCACGATATTCCTGAATTCTCCTCCGGCGACACCATCAAAGTGTATGTCCGTATCATCGAGAACAAGAAGGAACGCAACCAGGTCTTCGAAGGTGTTGTTATGCAACGCCGTGGTGGAGGCGTCTCTGCCACCTTTACGGTTCGTAAGATCTCCTCTGGTATTGGTGTCGAGCGCACCTTCCCAGTCAACAGCCCATCGATCGCCAAGATCGAAGTTGTGAGACATGGTAAAGTCCGCCGCAACAAAATCAGCTATATGCGTAAGCTATCTGGTAAAGCTGCACGTATCAAATCTGCTGACTAATTACCGATTAGCAAATTATCAATCAGTGACACGAAGGGCCTTAAGGGCCCTTTCTTTGTTGTTGGGGGATGGGCAAGAGGATTATAATTGCTTCAATGAGCGAAGAGATTATTGAAACGAAATCCGGACTCGCTGGCCAACCTAAGCCTATGAAGAAAAAGGTGAAGTGGTGGCAGATCGTCATCGACGTCGTTTTAATTTCCGCTTTTATCGTTGTTTCTTGCATTGCTATCGACGTTATTTACCTTTCGACCGCTTTTAGCGAGTCGTTTTTCGTAAACGGAATGTCCATGTATCCGACATTGAATTCTACGGCGTTACGAAAGACCGATAGTGGATACCGGGCACTTACTTGGGCTGATAGTTCGAATATTGCCGGTGACATCGTCGATTATGGATACGCAAAAACAGGCGACAAAGACAATTGGCGTGCATCCTTAAAGCGTTATGACATCGTTATTGCTTATTATAAGGATGACTTTGTTGACCCATATGCTGAAAAGCCGGTTCTAAAGAACAATGTATCTCCAAAGATCAAACGTTTAATTGGTCTTCCGGGCGAAACGGTTGATTTCAGCGTCGTAACTGTTAATGATGAGACCGGCAACACGGCATGGGGTAAAACCCTTATTAATGGCGAGCCGCTTAAACCACTTTACGGACCTTCCGATTTCCCAGCGGTCAATGGAAGAAGTTATGACAAAGTCACCTCTCCGACATATGGGCATGTCGTGCTAGGCCAAAATGAATATTATGTCATCGGTGATAACCGTGGTGGTTATCATAGCGATGACTCCCGTCAAAGAGGACCGCTTCGTGGCGAGTGGATTTATGGCAAAGCATGCCTCATCGTTTCGAAGAGAAATCTCGAGAAAAACGGGACAACTTTCAACGCGAAATTTAACCTTTGGCAGATCCGTATGCCATGGAATTATCAGGGTTTAGAATAGGTTTTTGAGATTTTTATGGCACAGCAAAGCATCCATTATTTCCCAGGACATATGCAGAAAGCTCTGCGCATGATGGAAGGTTACATCAAGACCGTCGACCTCGTTGTCGAGATTTTAGATGCGCGCGCACCGGCTAGTTCCCGCAACCCTTTGCTTAAGAAATTGATGGGTCAAAAGCCAGCTCTTCTTTTGCTGTCTAAGGCTGACTACGCTGATCCAGCGATTACTGCAAACTGGATTTCCTCCTATAAAAAAGAAGGTCTTGTTGCGATCAGCGGTAACCTCAAAAAAGACCGCTTTGTTTCGATATTAGCCAACGCAAGTGCCGATTTGGTCGCAAAAAAGCGCGAAAAAGAGAAACGATTTGGCATGAAGCCTCAGCCAATCAAAGTCATGATTATCGGTATCCCAAACGTTGGGAAATCTACGTTGATCAATAACATCGGCGGTAAGAAAGCGGCCGCGGTAGGAAATAAAGCCGGGGTCACACGAGCCGAGCAATGGATTAAGTTGAATCAAGATTTCTTGCTTCTAGATACTCCTGGAATCCTTCCGATGAATTACCCAACCCAAGAGCAAGCCGTTCGTCTTGCCTTGATCGGATCGATGAGAGAAGATGTTTTACCGACTTATGAATTAGGCTGCTATTTGCTAGATTATTTACGCTTAAATTATTCAAAATCTCTGCAAAACCGTTATGAAATTGCAGATTTGAACCCTTTAACAAACGATGATGTTTTGGTCGCAATTGCTCAAAGAAGAATGCTTTTTGAACAAGGCAAGCCTTCTATGGAACGTGCCGCTTATCTTCTAATTAAGGAATTCAAAGATGGTCTTGTTGGACGTATCTCTTTGGAGGAACCCAATGCTTGACCTAGAACGTTCTTATTATTCCGATATCGTTACCGCGATCGTTGGGGTTGACGAAGCGGGCAGGGGTCCTTTGGCGGGGCCGGTCTGCGCCGCCGCCTGTGTCTTCCCTCCTGATTTTGTTTCCGAAGAAATCAATGACTCCAAACAATTGACGGCCAAAAAGCGCGATGCTCTTTTTGAGTTGGTAAAGCAAAACGCTCTTGGCTATGGCATCGCTTTTGCCTGGCCAGATGAAATCGATCATCTTAATATCTACATGGCCACCCAAAAAGCCATGAAAGAAGCGATCGCACAAATCAAAGTGCCGTATCAGTTGATTCTAACGGATGCGATGCCGCTTAAAAACCTAGGTGTGGATGTCATTCCAATCATCAAAGGGGATGCAAAAGCACTTAATATTGCTGGAGCCTCCATTTTGGCCAAAGTGACCCGTGACCGATACATGGATGAGCTAGAGAAACAATACCCTCAATTCAAATTCTCCCTCCACAAAGGCTATGGAACGAAACTTCATATGGAAGAGCTGAAGAAGTACGGTCCTATCGAAGGCGTGCACCGCAAATCCTTTGCCCCGGTTAAAGCGTTCTATGTCGAGCAATTGAAACTATTCTAAAAAATTTTTTACTACAAAGTAGTAACGAAACGAGTTTTCGCAAACTTTTCGATTTTTTGGGGATAAATATATGGGAGGACCCCATTAATGAATGTTTGTGGACGCGATATTTTGATTTACATGGCTTTGAAATACGGAGGGCAGCGCAACGTCGTGATGAAGGCGCTTCACGATAGAGAAGAGTGCAAAGCTGAGGAGGTGGTGGCAAGCCTGAGCAGGCTCCGATGCAAAGTCACGACCATTTTCGATGCCGATTTCCCTTCTTGCATGAAAACTTCTTTATGCCCGCCGATGGTTTTGTTTTATCAAGGCGACTTGAATTTAATACGCGATATTAATCAAAACATCGCGATTGTCGGTAGCCGGGAATGCAATCAATATGTGCTCAAATATACCCGTGAAATTTCAAATAACCTTGCAGAAAGAGGATATTCTATTGTATCAGGACTAGCAAAAGGAGTGGACACGGCCGCTTTGGAAGCGGCTTTGCCTTATGGCAAGGCAGTCGCGATTCTGGGCAACGGATTCAACCATTGCTATCCCTCTGAAAACGAGAAACTCCAAAAGCACATTGCCAAAAATGGTTTACTGATTTCGGAGTACCCACCCTCCATACCCCCTGTAGCCCAACAATTCCCGGTCAGGAATCGTTTGATCGCCGCGGCTGGCAATATTACCCTAGTCACCTCCGCCAAAGCTCATAGCGGCACTTTAATCACGGCGGGGTTTGCACTGGAATGCGGACGTGGAGTTGGTTGCTTGCCAGAGCGCGTTGGAGAAGAAAGCGTCTGTAATGAGATGATCAAAGAAGGAGCGGGCTTGGTGGAGTCAGCCGACGACGTCATCGATTTGATCAACCCGCATCTGGCTGCCGAGATAGACCAAAATTTTTTGAAGCAGCATTATAAATAATTACCTTATTTATATAGGATTAAAGAGCCGATTCAGGCTTTGACATATGAAAAAATCGTCTTTATCATAGCACCCGCTTATGAAACTTGTTATTGTCGAATCCCCTAAAAAATGTGAGACCATCTCCCGCTACCTCGGCGGA
>ONWJ01000074.1 GCA_900321535.1 uncultured Erysipelotrichaceae bacterium | reverse complement strand
TATACGTTCACCTTGCAGGCAAATGCCCCACTAGGTCTACGTTTGTATTCTTATGTCATTCGAGTCTATAACGGTGACAACCTCATCGAAGTCCGCGAGGTTTCCACCATCGGGCTAACCAATTTAACGCAGACTCTCCTAGTGTCTTCATCGCAAAGCGCGACAAGTTATGCGATTAACTGCAACTACCGAGATGCAAAGATATTCCCGGTCTATTTCCTCGGATTCTTGGGTAGAGTCATCGGCTATAAAGAGGTTAATGACGGCGAAAATTTGAACCTCACGTCAGAAGAATTGGCGGAAATTGAAGCCGAAGCGAATAACACGAACACTAGTATCGATGTTGAAGATTCCAGCGCTTCCAGCACCAGTTCAGGGTATGTTTTCGCCGGATGGGCGAATTGGCCTGATTCACCGATTACCAACGCTTACGTAATTCGCGCTGTCTATAACAAAGTGTGATTCGTAAAGTACCGCAGTTTTGCTAGAAGTTTCTATTGGTTATAGAACTTCCGCTTATCTTTATACATGTTGAAATCTGCTTCTTTGAGGGCTTTTTCGATATCTTGATCATGATCGGTTAAGGCATAGCCAGAGGCGAAGGAGACGTTGTTCTTTTTCGCTTCTTCATGAAGCTTACCGATGGATTTGACGATCTTCTCTTCCTCTGCGTCGACCATGATGACGACGAATTCATCGCCGCCAACACGGAAAATATCATTTCCTTCGAAAACGGATTTCAACGTTTTGGCAGCCCGTTTGATGAGGTTATCACCTGCGAGGTGGCCTTCATTGTCATTGACCTTTTTAAGGCCGTTGATATCAAGAAATACGAGTCCGATGGTTGATTTCTTGGACTCTAAAACACCGGTCATATAGGTATTGAGTTTGTTACGGTTATATAACCCAGTGAGAACATCGATGGAGGATAGCTTCGTCAATTGATCCAAAAGCAATTTATTCCCGATTTGAGAGCCTAATACAAAGGTCGTGATCTCCATCGCTTCCTTGATTTGCGTGGTGTCGTTAGCCTTAAAATTGCTGACCCACATATAACCTAAGATGCTGTCGCCGGCTTTAAGAGGGAACAACGCCAGGGAGCGGATGTTGCTATCCACAATCGATTCATACCACAAAGGGGAATTCTCCTTGATGTAATCCATCCCTTTTTGGTCGTTGATGATGACGCAGTTGCCGTTTTTAAAGATCAAATCATCCCAAGACCGGACGGCCTTATAGAAACGCTCGTCCATATATTCGCTCATGGGCTTGGTGTCGCTATCGGGTTCGCGGTCTTCCGCAAGAACTTCTAACTCTCCGCTTTCTTTGTTGATCAGCAAGATGCAGCAGAATAAAGCGTTGCAGCCTTTTCGAATGTCCATCGTTACGTTTTTCAGCGCGGCGTTGAAATCCGAGGTATCCGCAAGCTGAAGTGTCGTGTTGAGGACTTTGTTATAGATATCCCCGCGAGGGCTAGAAAGCAGTTCGGCATTGAATTCCTGGCTGATTTCCATGACATAAAGGCAATACGCGAGTTCCTCGGTTTCATAGGATAGAGGGATAAAGATCATATGCATCCAAGCGTGGAAGTTCTCAGGGTAGGCGTACGAATGAAGCAACTCTTTCCGAACGGCCGAACGGAAAGAATAGTCCTCAAAATTGAGGTTTTTTGGTAAATATTCGGTATAAAGCCTATTGGGGATGAATTCATGCTTAGCATAGCTTTCCATCCCAAAAGAATTCAGGTAGGCATCATTGCCATCCACGATCCTGATTTCACCATACCCTCCGTCAACTTTCTCTACGGAAATAACGCAGGCTTGATGGTGAATGCCGTTGCACATCTCTTTAAAATTCATGTCGTCTTCGTCCGCCGGTAAATGCTATTGAGCAAATTTTGTTGGTATAAATATACCATACGAAAGATTCGTCCTAAATTAGATTATTCTAACGCCGAAAATAACCTAAGCCCTAATGGGGCCCTTTTGGCCCATGATTCTATCATCCAGGGTGGTTTTGTTTCGTTTTTTGCCTTCCTATTTCACCTATCTTTCACATAGGATTTTTCTAGAATTAATGGAATAATACGCCTATGGATAGTAACGTCACGCAAGAATTCCCCAATCAAGGGAGACAACTCGGCATCGACCTAGCGAAGTGCCTTTCGATTTCCTTCATGGTCATCGTCCATTGCCTCAAGCAATTCGGGGTGGACCCAAGCCTCCCCTTCTATCAATATTTCGACCTGATCTTCGGAAGCATCCTCGCAGCTCCCGTATTCATGACCGCGATGGGAGTTGGGCTTGCTTATTCAAGAAGGAGTAGTCCTAGCCAGTTCATATTTCGGGGCATCAACATCCTTATCCTTGGCTATTTGTTAGAGTTTGTTAGGGTTTGGCCGCGGTACGTGATTGCCGGGGTGAACCTTGACCTAGATCTGCTTTTCACAGCCGTCTTTATCAATTCACTAGGCGGGGATATCCTTCAATTCGCTGGGCTTGCTTTAATTTTGTTCGGTCTTTTGAGATTAGCCAAACTGAAGGATTATTGGATCTTGGCCGTCGGCGTGGCCTTATCCTTAGTTACCACCTTTGTTCCTTTGCTAGTCTCGGATCAGATTCTCCTTGTCAATTTCGTGGGGTTATTTGCAATCAGCACTTATAAAGACATGGTCACGGTGGCCTTCCCCGTGCTTTCTTGGTTTATCTTCGTCGGGTTTGGATATTGGTATGGCAATCGACTCAAAAACAGCCACAACACCGTCAAATTCCATTTAATCTGCGGAGGCATCGGGGCGGTGATCGCCATCACTGGATTCACCATTTCCTCTCTCTATGGATTCGGCGCTATCGGCGCAAACGACGAAACCGCCTTCTATGGGATGAAGATTTACGATGCTATTTTCTGCCTCGGCGCATGCGTCGGATTCTTCGCCCTTTGCCACTTTATCTCCCTTATCTCCCCAAAACTACTGCAAAAGGGTTACATCAACATGTCCAACGGGCTTAACCTCATTTACATGATCCATTGGCCGATGATTCTCTATATCTCTCTTCCGCTAGAATACTATGGCATTTTCTTACCTCTTTGGAGCGTCTTGCTCATCGGCATTGGCATCATCATAACCGCTACCATCGCGGGCGTTGCTTTGAAAAATCACATCAAAAAGAAGACGGGGGAGAACCCCCACTCGCTTTGGCGTTATGTAAACGCCGGCTAACCCGTTTCATTTGTCCTCGATAGATTCATCCAACACATCAAAATCAGGCCACCCCTTTTGGATGACACCCGCGTCCAATTTCCTGGTTTGTCAGATATTTCGCCGTTTTGACGAAGAAAAGCCTCGTTTTCCAAACGGTTTGGATTCGGGCTTCAAAGCATATTCGGCAGAGCCATGCCACTCGTCCTAACCGAATTTTGAGCATGGCGCGCCTTAATAATGTATTTCGATCAAACGGATTTCCAACGGCTCGAGCAGCGCCTTGATCTCCACGCTGCCATCAATCACATCGATGTCCTTAATGTCGATCTTGGGCACACAGATACGACGAAGATAGGCGATGAGTTCCTCATCCATCTTTGGCGCGGACATCGACGCCCACATGTCAAAGGCGGAGCCGAACTTTTGGTTCACGATTCTGCTGACGAGGTGGACCCTCTTTGCGGTGAAGCCCACAAGCCGAAGCGACACATCCAT
>ONWJ01000082.1 GCA_900321535.1 uncultured Erysipelotrichaceae bacterium | reverse complement strand
TGCCCTCATCGCCTTAGAAAATGGGGTCGACGCGGTCCGCATCAACCCGGGCAACATCGGGTCGGTGGAAAACGTGAAAAAGGTCGTGGAATCCTGCAAAAAGCATCACGCCCCGATTCGTATCGGCGTCAATTCCGGGTCATTAGACAAACAATTCGACGTCCATGATGATAAAGTCCGGGCCGAAGGATTGCTATCTTCGGCTAGAAAGCACGTGAAGATCTTAGAAGACCTCGATTTCCATGATATCGTCATCTCATTAAAAGGCAGCAGCGCATTAGAAACCTTGCAAGCCTATCGTTTGGCCTCGGAAGAATTCCCTTATCCGCTTCATGTTGGGGTCACCGAAGCCGGGCCAAAAGACGTTGGCTTGATTCGCTCTGCCGCGACGCTTAGTCCACTGCTCATCGAAGGAATCGGGAACACCATCCGCATCTCGCTTTCTGATGACCCTGAGGAAGAAGTCGTGGCATGCTGCCGTTTGCTTCATGATTTAGGGATGTATCCCAATTATCCGACCTTCATCTCCTGCCCTACCTGCGGACGCACCCAAGTGAATCTGATTCCGCTTGCTAAAAAACTATCTGCCTACCTTTTGACCAAGCGGATTTCCAAGACCGTCGCGGTCATGGGTTGCATCGTCAATGGACCAGGAGAAGCCAAACATGCTGATCTTGGCTGTGCGGGTGGACACGGCAAATGGGCGATTTTCAAAAAAGGTCAGGTCATCGATACCGTCTCCGATAACGAGATCGAAGAACGGATGAAACAAGAAATCGATCTGCTATGACAACGAAAAAGTCCGAGTTCATCGGACTTTTCAATTAGTATTATTCGTCAGACTTCGCAAGGCGGCTATACGTCGTTTTCTTATGCTTTTTTACGGCTTCCTTGATGGCTTTGCGGCGGTATTTCCGTTTGACTTTCTCAACCGCTTCCTGGGTCTTTTTCTTATAGCCAGGTTTGACTTTGTCGCTGCGGGTTCTGGCTTTGGCGATCTTGACTTCGGTGGATTCTTCTTCGGTGAATGGTTTCTTCTTGGAGAATTTCTTCTTCGGAAGGAGTCCAACCGGGTCATTGACCAACCCATTCTCACGGAGGGTCAAGAACTCAAACTGCACGCCTGCAGCGATGAGCTCTAACGGCAGCTTGGTGGAATCGGAGTTATAAAATACCCATGAATCGCCGTTTTTATCGAATCTTCCGGTTCTTCCAGCCCGGTGATAATAATAGGAGAGATCGCTCGGTAAGTCTAAAGAGATGACGTCGGTGACATCTTCGATATCCATGCCGCGGCTTAGCAAATCGGAGCAGACAATCAACGAGGATTTGTTGCTGCGGATCTTGCGCATCGCTTGCTTACGTTCTCTTTGATCGAGCTCACCTGAAAACATCGTAGGCTCATACCCGATTTCTTTAAGGTGCTGATAGGCTTTCTTGACGTCTTCTTTTTTGGAGGCGAAGACCATCGCTAGATAAGGTTTACGGATATTTAAGAAACGTTCCAAAGCGGCCAAAACCCCGACATGCTTGATATCAATCAAATGATGGGTCACCTGAACCGAGGTTTTGCTCTTCTCCCCTTCATAGACGAAATTAGCCCCGATGTATTTGGAAAGGCGATCTTTCAGTCCTTGATGAAGGGTCGCCGAGAACACCATGGTCTGGGTCTTCTCGGGCAAAAGAGAATACAAAGCATCGATATCATCGAAATATCCTTGCTCTAATAACATATCCGCTTCATCCAAAACGAGGGTCTTCACTTGATGAAGATCCAACTCGTAGGATTTGGTGAGCAAATCCGCTAATCTTCCTGGGGTGCCGATAACGATATGAGGTGGGATGGTAAGGCCTTCGCTATTTTGGCTTTTCTGGGCTTCGGAAGTGAATAATCTCACCTTGAGGGTAGGGAAAAAGCGTTGGAACGGAGTCGCGAATTCATAAACTTGGCGGGCGAGTTCCCGACTTGGGCAAACGATGATAGCCTGCGTCTTAGGAAGATGCATATCGATCGTATCGAGAATCGGAATCAAATAGGAATGGGTCTTGCCGCTTCCCGTTTGGGATTGGCACACCAAAGACTGGCGTTTCAAGGCCTTCGGAATCACGCGCTCTTGGACAGGAGAAGGGTTTTTATAGCCAAGCTTCTCCAAGGCATGAACCAATGTTTTATCGAGAGAAAAAGATGCGAATGTTGACATAACGGCCTCATTATACGGGAAATCGCTTCCGCTTTTCATCAAAATAGATGAAAATACTTGCATGAAGATCATCAAAGTCATCCCCTTTGGATATTGCGCCGGCGTCGTCAAGGCCATGGACCTTGCTTTAGCCTACGCAAAAGACCATCCTGAAGAGCAAATTTATCTTTTGGGAATGCTTGTCCATAACGAGGATTCGGTTTTAGAACTCACCCAGCTTGGGGTGCATGTTTTAGACGAGAAGAAAGCCCCGTTATTAGAGCAACTAAAGGGGCTTCCTGACGGGGTCACCGTCATCTTCTCGGCCCATGGCCATCCTTCCGTTTACGAGGATATCTGTGCGGAAAAGCATATCAAAACCATCGATACCACCTGCGTTTTCGTTAGGCAAAACCACTTTCTTGCGATGAAAGAATACCAGCAAAGCGAAGACATCATCTATATTGGCTCAAAAGGGCATCTAGAATCCGAAGGCTTCATCGCTGATCTTCCCAAAGTATCCTTTTATGATGTCAAATCGAAGACCCTAGAAATCAAAGGAAAGCTCCACTCCCCCAAGCTTTATGCCCAGACGACGCTAGGCAAGCAAGAACTTGAGACGGCATGCGCTGCGATTCTTTCTTCTTACCCAAACGCCACCTTAATCAAAGGCAGATGCCACGCGACTTCGCAACGCCAAGAAGCCCTGATTTCCGCGATTAAAAAGCATCATCCCACTTGTTTAATCGTCCTAGGCTCAGCGACCTCCAATAACAGCAAAAAACTCGCCGAAATCGGCGAGTCCATGGGCGTAACGAGCCACTTATGCTTGAATTTACTGGAAGTGAAGCAACTTTCTTTCTCCAAAGAGGATGTCATCCTGCTTTGCTCAGGTGCCTCCACTTCTAGAGAACGTTTCCTCGAGGTAGAGCGTTACCTCTCCTCTTTATCCGCTTCGCAACGCTGAATCTGCGCGGCAACCGAACGATAGATGGCAAGATATCTTGCCCTGTTTTGCTTAGAGATCGCTCCATTAAGGATCGCGTTGAGCTTTTTCTTTTGTTCCAGTAGGTAAGAAAGATAGATGTCACCGCGATTTTCCATGATCTTAGGGCCAAAGCGGAGCTCATCTTCGTTATAAGGACGGTCCAATCTCCCTTTGGTGAATTTGATGATGGAATAATAGATGCGATCTTCTTTGACCATCCGTTCATCATAGATGATGTAGCCAAGTTTTGAGACATAATCGCGGACTTTCATCAAATCGCGATGAGGGTCGATGATGATGGTTTGGATATTGAGCAGTTGCTCTGGATGGGCGGAGAGGATATCGATGGCGAGTTGCCCTCCCATACCCGCGAGAATCAACGTATCAACACCTCCGTTTAATGAGGTGATGCCATCTCCAAGAGTGATGGAAATATGATGAGAAAGCTTGGCGGAATCGACATTTTGCTTCAAGTTGAGATAAGGTCCCATCTTGTTTTCCACCGCTTGAGCCCATTCGATCTTCCCCGATTGGACAAGATAAATCGGCAGATGCCCATGGTCAGAGCCGATGTCAGCGATATAAGAGCCAGGATCGACCATCTCGGCGATGGTCATCAATCGTTTGGACAATTTCATAGCCATTATGGTTTCCTCCTGCTACTGCGCTCGATTTGGAACAAAGCGGTCTCTTTGATCTGGCGAACGCGTTCTTTGCTGACGCCGAGTTGTTTCCCGATTTGAGAGAGACTCATGGTCTCTTCCCCTTCTAAGCCGAAGTAATGAATCAAGACGAAACGTTGGGTCTCACTGAGATGTTTGACCTGCTCCAAAGCCTCAGAAAGAGACTCCTGAAGATCCAATTTCGATGGCACGTCCTCGATAATTGGTACTTCTTCGCCTGAGGAAACATCATTGACGCCAGGAAGAGAAAGCATCTCTTCGATCAATGAAATCGGACAATCTTGAAGCTCTTCGTGGATGATTTCGGGCGAGACTTCTTTGCCTTCTTCGGCTAAACGCGAGGCGACGGCATAAATCCGCGCCTTGGCGAAGCGCTTGTTTTTGGGTAAGGCGATGATGCCGGCGGCAGCACGGGCTTCATCGCGGATATAACTCTCGATATAGACGGTCGCTAAAGTCGAGAATTCGTTATGTTTGGTCGGGTCAAAGTGCTAGGCTGCGATCGATAGACCAAGGTTTCTCTCTTGGATAAGGTCCATGAGGTTGGACAAGGCCCGGTTTTCGTAGCGTTTTGCAATCGGAATGACCAAACGAAGATTGGATTGGATGAGTTCTTGTCGCGCTTTCTTAACCGTCTCAGCATCGCTAGAAAGCAAGCCTTGATAAAGGCGCTTCTTCTTCTCGCTGCTTAAAAGCGGAAATTTTCCCACTTCCTCCAGATAGAGGGAGAGAGAAGAAGACGGGTTTGATGGCGATTTTTGTTTCATTAACGACGTCCGCCGTTATGGTTGTCGGAAAGTAATTCGCGATAGTCACCGAGCTTTTTGGCACGGGTTGGGTGACGGAGTTTGCGGATGGCTTTGGCCTCAATCTGACGGATACGTTCACGGGTGACGCCGAATTCGCGTCCCACTTCTTCCAAAGTCCTTGGGCGATTATCATCAAGGCCATAACGGAGACGAAGGACACGTTCCTCACGGTCGGTAAGATCTTTCATGATCTCGTAGAGTTCGTCTTTGAGGAGGCTCTTGGTGGTGTATTCTTCTGGGGATTGGGCTTCTTTGTCTTCGATGAAGTCACCAAGGTGGGAATCATCTTCCTCGCCGATTGGGGTTTCAAGGGAGACTGGCTCTAAGGCAATGCGCTGAATCTCGCGGATACGCTCTGGGGAAAGGGTTCCTTCCATCTTTTCCGAGATTTCTTCGGCGGTTGGGTCGCGGCCAAGCTCTTGGATGAGCTGGCGCTGGACGCGGGTCATC
>ONWJ01000056.1 GCA_900321535.1 uncultured Erysipelotrichaceae bacterium | reverse complement strand
CGGCCTCCGCTTCATCGGACCATTGTTTTTCACGTTGGAAAACCTCAGGATTTTCGGCTTTCCAAACATTGTATTCTTCTTCGGTGCAGTAAACGGTTACCCCTTGGTCATAAGGGTAAGCCATCGCGGCTTGGTCGATCTGAGAACAAAAATTTGCTGTACAACCCGTCAGCAAAAGTGCCCCAAGGCCTAAGCCAAGTCCAGCAAGCAGTTTTTTATGAGCTGAGTTTTTCAATTGTGGGCTTCCTTCGTTTGATTGAGCAAGGCATCCAGCTCCCGCTCGTTTTCGTGAAAATCCGCCTGATTGTAATTAGGGCGGATGACAATGATGATATCGAGTGACAAGGAATAATCGTTTCTTTTGGCGATCATTGCACGGACTTGTCGCTTGATTCGAACCCTCTGGACCGCTCCGCCATTTGCTTTTCCTACCGCCAATCCGATGCGAGTATAACCCAGATCGGATGGTCGGTAATAAAGCGAAAAATGGTCAGAACGGAGTTTGACGCCGTGATGAATTATCGCGTCGTACTCTCGGTGAGATTTGACAGTATTAACGCGCTTCACGGCAATCAATCCAGATTAGTCGGCGATCTGGGCGCGTCCTTTCGCACGACGACGGGCCAACACTTTGCGGCCTCCAGCGGTGGCCATGCGGGCACGGAATCCGCAGAGGTTGCTGTGTTTTTTCTTAGATGGTTGATAAGTTTTTTTCGCTGCCATGGTTAAGCTCCTTTCAAGAGTTGCAGGCGTTATTATACGGACGTGTGCGCGAGTTGGCAACCGCAAAAGAGAAGAATTGTCGATACTTTTCCACAAGACAGATGGGGATTTTCAGGTTGAGTTCGCTAGGTGGTTTCCCTTTCTAGGAAGCAAGTGGAATCTTTTCCCACAAATGGTGGAAGTTTCTATTTTTCTTCGAAGGGAACAAATCTTTTAAAGTTCCCTCGCAGTGGATAAGCAAGAAAAATTAAGTTATCCACATTTATGAATTTTACACTCGAAATTTCATGCGAGTTTTCCACATTGTGGACATGTGGATACGTTTTTTCACTGTATAAAAAGAGGTAAAAATGTGGAAAACCGAAAAATTTCCTCAATTCGTATCTTATCAATGTGGAAAACTTCTATATAATATCGTTTGCAGGAGATTTTTTATGCCTCAAACCATCTCTGAACAAACGTCATTATGGAATAACGTTCTCGAATACGTGAAACGTGAACTGAAGAATGACCAGATGATCTACGATAACTTTTTCCGGAATAGTTACATCGATTCCATCGTAGGATCAACCATCACCGTAGTCACGGATACTGGTCTTGCGCGCAATATTTTGCAATCGAATTACAAAGATTTATTGATGCGCGCAGTTTTGGAAACTACGGGGACGAACTTCGATCTTGCCTTCATCACAGAAGAAGAGCACACATCCAAGCGTCCGGTCAAAGTCGAAAAAGCTACCTTCTTCGCGAACGCGCACCTGAATCCTAAATATACCTTTGATAGTTTTGTCGTTGGAAGAAGCAATAAAGAGGCATATCAAGCAGCACTTATTACGGCTGCAAATCCCGGAAATCTCTACAATCCTCTATTAATTTTCTCCGATTCCGGTTTAGGAAAAACCCATTTGCTGCACGCGATTGGGAATGAAATCAGGAAAAAGAACCATTCCGCCAAGGTTTTATGCATTTCTGCCGAAGAATTTATCGATGAATACGTCCGCTTTGTCCAGGGTGCGAAAGACGATCAAACATTTTCTCAATATTTCAAAAACTCTGTAGATGTCTTCTTAATTGACGATATTCAACTTCTTATCGGCAAAGAAAAAACGATGGAGATGTTCTTCGTCGCTTTCCAAAGCATCGTCAGCAACAATCATCAAATCGTCATCACTTCCGATCAGCATCCAAGCAAATTGGAAGGCTTCCCAGAACGACTAAAATCTCGCTTTAGCCAAGGTCTTGTCCTATCGATTTCAAAGCCGGATACGGAAACTAGCGAACAAATTTTACGTTACAAGATTGCTAATTCAGATATTGATGAAGCCGACTTCGATGACGATGTCATCCGCTTGCTAGCTTCGCGCTTCTCCAAAAACGTGCGTGAACTAGAAGGTGCGTTGAACCGTCTTCTCTTCTATATGATCAATATCCAGCCTGGTCAGCGTCTTACGATGGAAAAGGCAATTGATGCCCTGGCTCCATTAATGAGCGAGCAAGAGGCGAATTCCCATCTTACTGAGAACCAGGTCTTAGAAGTCGTCGCGAATTATTACAATCTCACGCCTTCTCAATTGACCGGAAAGATCAGAACCGCTCAAATCGTGCTCGCTAGACACATCGCCATGTACCTCATCAAGACATACATTGGCACTCCGTTCACTAAAATCGGATTCCTCTTCGGAGGACGCGATCACACGACGGTTATGAACGGTGTTCAAAAAGTGGAAAACTCGTTGAAAGATGATAAGGCGATGCAGGATGCAATTTCCGAGTTGAAAGGGAAGCTCGGGAAGTAAACCTTATTTATATATAAATAAAGGATAGCGGTATCCTTAGCCCCATGGTAAAATTCTCAATGCGAATAAAAAGAAGTTATCCACGGAATCCACACTATCCACACCCTTAATTATTATTAATAGAAATTCTTATTGAAAATTGGAGTAAATAAATATGCGTTTAAGTGTTGATAAAAACCAATTCCTCAAAGCACTCACGAATGCCGATAAAGCAATCCCATCCAAATCCGCGATGCCGATTCTTTGCAATTTCAAGTTGGAACTCAACGAACGTGGATTAGAAGTCACTGGAACCAATTCCGATTTAACCATTCGCTCCACCGTCCCATATATGATCAATGGTAAAGAAATCATCCGCGATGGTGGTTATGGTGCGACTTTGGTCAACGCCCATCTTTTAACCGAAGTCATCCGCAAAATGGATGGAGATGTCATCAATTTCGATGTTATCGATAACACGATTGCCAAAATTGATGATGGGAAATCCTCCTTCAAACTCAATTGCTCTAGAGCCGAAGAATATCCGGATATTGATTTAGACGCTAGCGGTGTTACTTTCGAAATCGCCTGCGCTGCGCTTTCTGGCGTGGTTGAGCAATCCGCTTTCGCCGCTTCTAACCGCGATACCCGTCCAATCCTTGCCGCGTTGAATCTTGATGCCATTAACGGCGTTTTGGTCGCGACCGCAACCGATTCCGCCCGTTTGGCCCAAAAATCCATTCCACTCGAAGATCAAGATGTTCGCTTCCGCTGCAACATCCCAGCTCGCACGCTCTCCGATATCGTCCGCATGTTCGAAGGCGTGGAGAATGTCACGATTTCCGTTTCAGAGCAGAAAGCGTTGTTCGAGTTTGATCACAATGTCGTTTCCACGCGCTTGATCCCTGGCGATTATCCAGTCACCAAATCCATCATTCCTGAGAGATTCAATTACTATCTCGAGGTCAACGCCCAAGAGCTCCTCTCTGCAATGGGCCGTATTTCGCTTCTATCGAACGAAAAAGACTCGGCCGTCAAATTATCCATGAGAGAAGACGAAGTCGAACTATCGGTCAAAAACGAGGCTTCTGGCTCGGCTAACGAACGCGTTGATACCTTCCAGTTCAACGGAGACCGTCTTGATGTCTCTTTTAACCCGATGTTTGTCATCGATGCCATCAAGGCCCTCAAATCCGAGGATGTGACCCTCTGCTTCCAAGGCGAAATGAAGCCTTTCGTGGTCAAAAACCCCCGCGATGACTCCGTAGTGGAATTGATCACTCCAATGCGCACCTATTGAGCTTATAAAGGCATTTAAAAATGTTGCGAAAGAGAAGGAAAAACCCTTCTCTTTTTTACTACGTAGTAGTAAACTTATTCTAGGCAAAAAAGGACCACATACTTCATGGACAAACAGACTGAAATCAAAATCACGACCGAGTACATCACCCTTGGCCAATTTTTGAAATACGTCGGTTTGATCGATGAGGGGTGGCAAGCGAAAATCTACCTTCAGGATGTTGAGGTTCTTGTCGATGGCGAAGTTGAAACCCGCAGGGGAAGAAAACTCCGCGGCGG
>ONWJ01000191.1 GCA_900321535.1 uncultured Erysipelotrichaceae bacterium | reverse complement strand
TTCTTCCTCATCGCTTTTGTTCATATTTTCATGATGAGTGAAGCGACGATGTTTGAAGGTGGCTTTTTCTCTTTGTTCACCTCATCGCTTCGCTTAAGTTATGCGACTTTATATAAGGGCATTTTGTTCTATTTCATTGTTTTGCTTCCCTTGCTTATTTATGAGTTCTTGCCGTTCCAATTGTTCAATTTGATCGGCCTTCTTGTTGGGGCGTTTATCTACTTCGGTTTATGCGCGCTTTGCCTGACGTTATTCTGCAATTCGGTCTACGATCAAAGCGTTTTTAAGACCCAATATCCGGAGATGTACCGGAAGGGCTTAGCCAAAGAGAAAGAAGAGTAAGGATAATACTTTGTATTATATTGACTTGAAATAGGAGACTAAATATAATTTAGGAAACCGATTTCCTGAATACGGAGACATCACTATGGGACACTATTTTTATCGGGATGATAAATTCGTCATCCAAGACTATCAGAAGCAAAAAACGTTCGCCTCTTTCTTGCCAGCGATCGCAGGGCAAGATGGCAAACCGCTTTGGGCGTTCTACGCGAATGTCGGCCAAGCCATGGGTGGCTTCGGCGTGACTTCCAAAGATACCCCAATCACTCCGTTTGACTCTGCAAATTTAGCTTATGGCAATATCCCGGTAAAAGGTTTCCGCACCCTTGCTAAGATCAACGGCAAATTCTTCCAGCCGTTCTTTGACCGCGATGGTTCCTATCGCGAAATGGAAGTCTCCCGTTATGATGTATCGGTCTTAGAAAGAAACCCGTATTTTGAGATGAAAGCCACCTATTTTGGTGTCCCGCATCAAGATTACAGCGCGTTGGTTCGTCGGGTTGAAATCAAAAACATCTCCAAACAAGATATCGAACTCGAATTATTAGATGGCCTTCCCATCTTCTTCCCGCACGGCTTAAGCAATTTCTGCTACAAGGAACTTGTCTCTTTGATGGCGGCATATTGCGAGGTCCATCAACTTGAAAACAACACCCCGTTTGTTAAATTCAAAACCTCGACCGCCGACCACGCGGCAGTGGAAGAGGCGTTAGAAGGCAATGGGTATTTCGCGATCGATCAAGATGACAAACATCTTGATTGCATCGTTGATCCAACTTTGGTGTTTGAAGAAGACTTCTCTCAAATCTATCCAGATGGATTCCAAAAGAATGAGCTTGCGGATTTACTCAAAGTCAAACAGCAAACCGAAAACAAACTCCCATGCGCTTTCTATGGGTTCAAGCGCGTTCTCAAAGCTGGCGAAACGTATTCCTATTTTGCCGTCTTCGGCAACTGGGGAAGCGAAGAAGCTTATTTGCAATCAGTTAAGGATTTGACGACAGAAAACCTAAAATCTTTGCAAATCGCGAATAAAAATCTGATTGAATCGCTTCTAGAACCAGCGACTACAAAAACGGGATACCCATTATTTGACGAATGCTTGAAGCAAAGCTATCTCGATAACAATCTTCGCGGTGGCTTCCCAACCTTGCTTGGTAAAGACCAGGTTTATTACCTCTATGGCAGAAATCATGGCGATATGGAACGCGACTATAACGCCTTCAATATCCCAGCCCGTTATTACTCCTCTGGCCCAGGCAATTTCCGCGATGTGAACCAGAATAGAAGAAACGATCTCTTCTTCGCGCCGTTCGTCAAAGACTACAACATCAAGACCTTCTTCTCTTTGATTCAAATCGATGGTCAGAACCCATTGAATGTCCGTCCTAACTCCTTTAAAGGCGGGAAGGATGCAATCAAAGCAGTTCCAGCAAAATACATCAAAGACCAAGCCCGTCTAGAAAAGGTTTTGGAACGTTTTGATCCTGCGATGCTTTATACCCTCTTCGTTGATGAATGGTGCGTGGAAAAGAAGGAAGCGGAACGAATCCTCAACGATGTTTTGAATGCTTCCTCACAGCAAGTTGAAGCCAATTTCGGCGAAGGCTACTGGGTTGATCACTGGACCTATAATGTCGATTTACTCGAATCTTATTCTTCCATTTACCCAGATCAAGAAGAGGAATTGCTCTTCAACGATTCCTATGGCTATTTCTATTCTCCAGTCTTTGTTGAACCTAGAAGCGAGAAGTATTGTCTTATCGAAGAAGGAAAGATCCGTCAGTATGGTGCGGTCGATCTCAAAGCCTTAAAAGAACGTTGTGAGCGTGAAGGCTTAGACATCG
This sequence comes from uncultured Erysipelotrichaceae bacterium, assembly GCA_900321535.1. Taxonomy (GTDB): domain Bacteria; phylum Bacillota_I; class Bacilli_A; order RFN20; family CAG-826; genus Alloenteromonas. The sequence continues at coordinate 791 of ONWJ01000191.1, read as the reverse complement.
GCAAAACCGACTGGCTCAAAGACGAAAACGGCAAGGTCATCAAAACCACGCTTGCCAACAAAATCGTTCAGCTTGTCTTAGTGAAATTCTCGACCCTTGATAGCCTTCAGATGGGTATCGAAATGGAATGTGAGAAGCCAGGATGGAACGATGCGATGAACGGACTTCCCGGTCTATTTGGCTCGGGTCTTTCTGAGACCGTTGAGCTTCTCCGTTTGCTCCGTTATGGCCAAAAGCATCTCGCTCCATTTAAAGAGAGAACCCTTCAACTCATGGAAGGGCAATATGAATTCTTCAAAGGACTTGAAGAAGCAACAAATGAGCTTTGCAACGGAACATTATCTAGATTTGCCTACTGGGATAAGGCCACTTCCTTAAGAGAAACCCTTCGCGCCCGTTACCGTAGAAACGGCGAATCTTCCGTAAAAGAAGTTGAAATTGCAGAGATTTTAAAAGTTTTAGGCGTGATGGAATCCATCCTTGTGGACGGCATCAAACGTGCAAAAGTGGCTGGAAAAGGCATCCTTCCATCCTATTTGATTTATCGCTTATCTTCCTACGAAGTCACCGATCACGTGAACCATCTTGGATATCGCACCGTGAAGCCGCTTGAATTCACCTTAGAGACGATCCCTCCATTCCTTGAAGCCAGCGCCAGAGCCCTTAAATGCGGCAACGAATTCTTAGATGACACCGACTTGGACGCCATCAAGGCATCCCGTCTCTATGATGAAAAACTGCACTTCTATAAGACCTGCGCAGACATCGATGATGCGCCATTTGAAATTGGT
>ONWJ01000126.1 GCA_900321535.1 uncultured Erysipelotrichaceae bacterium | reverse complement strand
GGGGAGTTAAACTTCCAAAGTCCTTGAAAAAAAGAAGCAGGAAATCCCGCTTCTTTTAGTTCAAATATTTGGAAATCTTTGCAAAACTCAATTAATTTTGAGTTTCAACAGGTTTTTGTTCTTCCTCGAGCACCACTTCTGGGCGGAAGGTGAAGTTCATATTTCCGAAGAGAATGAACGCGAAGGTAAGAGCGAATAACCTCGTCGTCGCGTAGCCTCCCCAGAACACGACATCAAGCACGGTGTGGCTCGCCATCGTCTCTTGGTCATCGATGATGGTGGCCATATGTCCAAAGGCGTTGAGCAAGGAGTAGCTGGACTTGGTCGCGGAAGCGAAGAAGTAGGCAGCGAAGCAGATGATCGCCGCAACATAATAGAATCGCAACGCATCACCATCTAAGCTACGTCTTAAGATGCCATAGAACATCACTAGATCGGCTAAGAAGGCAATCAAGTAGAAGATACCGACGATGATAGAGGTTGAACCGGCACTGAAGCAGAAGATCACACGGGTAAGCGTGTAACCTGCAAACAAGCAGTTGCCAATCAATAACAGGACCAAGTGCATGGAGTTCTTGCTGACAATGACGAACACCAAGAACACGATGAGATAGACAGCAAGTAAGCTCATCCAAACTAGGGAGATGATATTCTCAGTGGTGTGCAGATAAGCATCGACTGGGATATCAGAAGTCAAACGCTCGATCATGTAGTTGTATTTTGCAGGATCGAGGTGAGCCAACATCTGGTTCAAGAAGAACATCAAGACGAGAAAGATCATCACCGATAAGAAGATGATGGAGAGACGTTTGGTCTTAATGCGCGTTTTTTCTTGCATGATCATTCGCCTCCTTTCTTTTCGTCAAGAGCAGCGATTTCCTTCTTGTATTCCTCTTCTTCTTTGCTGTTGCAAAGGACGAAGTGGCCAGGAAGAATCTCGCGGAATGACGGCTTTTCATGCGTGTAATCATGGACTACCGCAGGATTATAGACAGTGCGGATGCGCTTCTTCTCAGACAGTGGGTCCGGCTTTGGAATCGCGGAAAGAAGCGCTTTGGTATAAGGATGAAGCGGATGGGCGAAAAGCTCATCAGAAGTTGCAAGCTCAACCATATTGCCGAAGTACATAACCGCGATTCTATCGCAGAAATACTTAACGACGGAAAGGTCATGGGCGATGAAGATCATGGTCAAGCCCATTTCTTGTTTCAACTTGTTCAGAAGGTTCAGGACCTGCGCGCGGATAGAAACATCCAACGCCGAAATCGGCTCATCGCAGATCAAGAGCTTTGGTTTCATGACCATCGCACGGGCAATGCCGATACGTTGACGTTGACCACCCGAGAATTCGTGTGGATAACGGGAAGCGTATTCAGGAATCAAACCGACCTTTTTCAAGGATTCTTCCACCGCTTTCCGATTCTCTTCATGATTATAAGAGCCTTGGATGCGTAGACCTTCGGTGATAATGTCTTCGACCGTCATACGAGGATCAAGAGAGTCGATCGGGTCTTGGAAGATCATCTGAATCTCGTTGCGGAGCCTTCTGGAAGAATGCTTGTTATCATAAGCGATCTTCTTGATGATGGCGCGTTGCTCATCGATGAGCGTGGCAAGATCGTCCTGAATCTTTTTCACCGCCGCTTCATAATCGTTTTTGAGTTTCTCGAGTTCTTCTGGAGAAGAGGTATCGGAAACATCCGAACGATATTGCTCGGTGAGATCACGGATTTTCTCTTTAGCGTGGATTCTGCTCCACTTGATTTCCTTACGGTTCCAACGATCCCCAGCAGCAATACGGAATCCTTTGTAATAAATCGCGCCGCTGGTGGGTTCATATAAACCGATGACAGTACGTCCGGTCGTGGTTTTGCCACAGCCAGATTCGCCAACCAAGCCGAAGCATTCGCCTTCTTTGATATCGAAGGAGACATCATGGACGGCTTTGGTCTTGTTTTCTCCGGTTCCGAAGAATTGCTTCAGGTGACGGACCGAGAGGATGGTGTTGGATTGAACCAACGATTCATCGAAGGTGACACCGAACATATCTTTGGAGAATTTCGCGTTGGAATAATCCTCGCGATACTCTTCTAAGGCCTTGGAGAAGGCATCATCTGCGATAGAGGGAGCTTCTTTTAAGCCTAGTTTTGCAGCCCTTTTACGTTTTTTCGCCTCTTGTAAGAGAACAGAATAATCGGCTTTGCAGAAGAGTACTTCTTCTTTCACCGCTTTCAGGTCATGACGGCAAACGACGAAATGAGAGAGGATTTCTCGGTGGGCAAGAAGGTCTTGCTCGAGGTCCTTAAGGGTCGCGCTAGAGAAGTCTAACGCTTTCTTTTTGGCAATGAGGTCATGGATAAGCTCGAGTTCTTGTGTGACATTTGCTTCGTTACTCATGTTTGGCCTCCTTTGCTTTCTTCAAAGAATTCGCGATACGGGTAGAGACGATGCGTGGCATCTCCGCCTTCGGGGCACGGCTATCTAAAAGCCAGGTCGCCGCGTAATGGGTCGGAGAGATTTCAAACATCGGCGGTTCTTTCTTGTAGTCCACCGACATCGCGTATTTGCTGCGGTCCGCGAACGCGTCGCCCTTTGGCGGGAAGAGCATGTTCGGCGGCGTACCTGGAATCGCTTCAAGTTCTTCTTTGGAATCCACGTCTGGGATAGAAGAAAGAAGGGCCCAAGTGTATGGATGAGCTGGCGAATAGAAGACATCCGCGGCTGTTCCATATTCGACGATCTTACCCGCATACATAACCGCGACGCGGTCCGCCATATTGGCGACGACGCCAAGGTCGTGGGTAATGAAGATAACCGACATATGGTGGGTAGCTTTTAAGCGGTTGATGAGTTCAAGGATCTGGGCTTGGATGGTGACGTCCAAAGCAGTCGTTGGTTCATCGCAGATCAAGACATCTGGCTCAGCGGTCAAAGCAATCGCGATAACGATACGTTGACGCATACCGCCAGAGAACTCGAATGGATACTGGTTGAAGCGGACTTCTGGATTAGGGATACCGACTTCCGCCATAACCTTGAGCGCGCGCTCTTTGGCTTCCTTGTGGGTGACGCGGAGCTCGCCGACATAACGACGATGCTCTTCCACGAACTTCGCCCATTTCTTACGGGCTGGCATCTTTTCGCCAAGCAGAGATTTGAGATTGACGTTATGACGACCTTTGATCTCTTTGCGTTTGGCTTTGACGAGTTTTCTAGCCTCTTTGGACTTCGCGGCTAAGGCCACGCGAAGCTCTTTTAATTTGGCAGATAACTCGACGTCTTTACGGCTGGTTTCCGCTTTGATGGATGCAATTTGTTCAAGTTTTGCAGGGATTTCATCATTTTGCTTGGCTTTTTTAAGCTTTTTGATTTCACCCTTGATGACTTTGATGGAGTGTTTGCATTCGCTTCTATTGATTTCACGAAGACGGACTTGGTTCTTGTAGGCGATGAATTCATCGTTGATCAAAGAATCATAGTAATTCTTCATGTGATCCCCGTTGATGATCATTTCTTCGGTGATTTGTTTGCCGATTTTCATGATCGGGTTCAACGAAGAAAGCGGGTCTTGGAAGATCATGCCGATTTTGGCGCCTCTGATACGATGAAATTCATCTTCAGAGACTTTGGTGAGGTCCTCGCCTTCATAGACGACGGAGCCTGAATCGATGTGGGCGTTTCTTGGGAGAATGCCCATGATGGTTTTGTTGGTAACCGATTTGCCAGAGCCGGACTCGCCGACGATGCAAAGGGTCTCTTCTTTATAAAGGTCGAAGGAAACGCCGCGCACCGCGTGGACATATCCTTGTTCGGTCTTGAAGCTGATCGCAAGGTTGCGAACGCTTAAAACGGTCTCTTTGTCCGCTGGGACTTCACCCACGGAGAATGGATAATCGATGGTTTTGTATTCCATTATTCGTCCGCTCCTTTCAATGATGGGTTAAACGCGTCACGAAGTCCGTTGCCGAAGAGGTTGAAGGAAATCATGATGAGGGCCATAACGATGGAGGCCGACACGATTAAGTATGGATAGAGGGTCAAATCCGCCTGAACATCGCTTAAGGTAACACCGAAAGAACCGGATAACTGCATGGTTCCAGGCAATAAGTAAGCGATATTGGCTTCGGTGAAGATGACGCTTGGGATCATCAAGACCGCGCTGGTGACGATCGTGCCGATCGCGTTTGGCAAGATATGACGGAAGATGAGTCTTGCATCCGATGCGCCTAAGGTGCGGGACGCTAAGACATATTCTCTGCGTTTATAACGGTAGAACTGGCTTCTGGTCGTGCCAGAGATTCCAATCCACCCGGTAATGCAAAGGGCAAGCAAGAAGATGCCGAAGCTATTCGAGCCCGTCAGCAAGACGATCAAGGTCATCATGACGATCCATGGCATACCGCCGAGGATTTCGACGAAACGTTCCATGAGAAGGTCGACCCAACCGCCGAAATAACCAGCAATCGCGCCCCAAATGAGACCGATGATGATGTTGATACCGGCAGAGAGGAAACCTAAGCCAAGAGAGACAAGCAAGCCGGAGAAGACGACTTTGAAGAAGTCTAAGCCACGGGCATTCGTGCCGAAGAAATACATCGGCGGTTTGCAGTCGGCGATTCTGCCTTCATAGTAAAGATGACGGTAGAAGCTGACATTCGCGGTGAGCTCTTTGATTTCGTATTCTGGATCGCCAGGATGGAATGGGTCTTCCTCGTAACGCTGGGAGACGACCGAGCGAATCGGGCAATAAGTCTTGCCCGCTTCGGTGAGGGTGAAGACGCCAAGCTGGGTATCATGGCCCCACTCATAGGTCATCCAACCACGGTCGATGAACTGTTGAACATCATAGGAAGAATATCTCCACTGCGAGAAAACAGGTTTCGGATCGTTATCATCGGTAGATCCGAAGGTAGCTTTGTAATAATCGTAACGGAACGAACCGTAAAGAACTTCCGAACGATGGATGTTGAGTTTGGCTTGGCCAAAACGAGTATACGCCCCGTCTACCTTATCTTCTAAGTCAGACAAGGCTTTGGTCGCATTGGAGAAGCTCGCTTTGGATAAATCAGAAGCCGAGGCTTTCGCGGTCAAGGATTTCACATAAACCTTTTCGGTCGTGAATTTGGCTTCGCTTGGGACGTTAACATAGGTAATGAAGCGTCCTTTGATGTCAGCATCGGCGATGCCGTCATTTTTGATCGCGGTGACAACGTCATCGCAAGCAAGCACGCCTTCGGTCGCATCTTGAACCATAAGCGGACCAGCGAGTGTGACTTCTTGGGTATTGCCACCACTTGCGACTTCAAAGGCTAAAGAGACAGAAAGCTCTGAGTTCTCAATCAAAGAGGCTTTAGAGGCTTCTAGGTCAAGGACCGCGCTGAAGCTAACCGTCTCGGTGTCAGCGAAGGTGACTTCTGGAGAGGAGATTCCGGCTGGGCCATCAGTAGACCACTCCTGGGTGACACGGTCAGTGTTACCTACGTTAGCGATCTCAATGGAGCCGTTTTTGCCGTACTTTTTGACGCCTTGAGTCAAGGAATCAGAATAAGAGGAATAAGCTTCGATGTTGCCGATAATCGCGTTTTGAACGTAGTTAGAATCATTTGGAACGACATAGTTGCCGTCTTTGTCTTTTTCAAATGGGTCCAAGACGATGTCGGTGACGCGCTTGGTGCCATCCATGAATCCATTGGCGTTCCCGCTGAACCATTTCGGTGGGAGATATTGGACTTCTTGGACGTTGGTGGTGATGTCGTTGCGATCAGCGATCGGAACGATGATGGCCATGAGAATCAATACCGCGAGGATTCCGGCGGCCACGACCGAGGATTTGTTCTTGACGAAGCGTTTCATCGCGTCCTTGAAGAAGGTGGTTGGGCGCGTCTGGAACTTCTTATCATGAAGGGAAGCGTCTTTTTGGACGAACGAGAAATCTTCGGCGGTGATGATTTCATCGTTAGGTAGTTTTTGTTCAGCCATAACTATTTCCTCGCCCCCATTCTGATACGTGGGTCAACAATGCCATAAGAAAGGTCGATGATGAGGGTCGCGAAGAGCCCGATCGTCGTGTAGATGGCGGAGTCGACCATGATGACCGCGTAGTCTTTGGAATTCAACGCGGTGACGAATAAAGACCCAAGGCCTGGGATGCCATAGATTTGCTCCAAGACCATGGAACCGGATAAGATGCCGACGAATTCCGCGATGATCATCGGGACGATCGGCACCATCGAGTTGCGTAAAGCGTGTCTAACGACAGCCTGTCCGCGGGTAAGTCCTTTGGTTCTCGCAAGAAGCAAGAACTCGCTGGACATGACTTCAGTGAGTTCGG
>ONWJ01000086.1 GCA_900321535.1 uncultured Erysipelotrichaceae bacterium | reverse complement strand
GATCGATATTTTTTCCCTTTCTATATCCGATATAATGGAAGCAAGATGAGAAGGCAGCATTTTCTTTGGCAAGTTTCGGTTATCGCGATTCTCCTGATTGTATATGGAGGATTCTTCGTCTTTTATCAATACGGCAAGAATCAAGCGATATGGATCTCTTCTATCGTCGCCTTATCGATAGGCATTATTTTATTAGTCGTTATTATCGTTGCCTATTACAGGAAAATGAAGAAGACAGTGAAAAAAGAAACGCTTATCGTGCCTGAAGAAAAGAAAGTCGAGACCCGAGAGTTGCAACCGGAAGTCAAAGAAAAACCGGCTGAGGTTCAAGAAGAAAAACAAGTTAAGCCGGTTACGCCGAGGAGGCAAGCAAAGCCTAGAAGCTACTATGAGACATCGTCTCAACCCAGGTCCTATTACGATTCGGAAAACGGTTATGTTAAAGAAGTCGGCCATGGTCCAATCCTAGAAATCAACGGGCATATAGTCCGTGATATGAGATCCAACACCTTTTACCGACTAGAAGGCAATAACATTTACGTAGAAGGCGGCGGACTTGCCTACGTCATATATGGAAATCGCATCCAAAGCATCCGTGGCCATTTGCTTTATGAAAAGTCTGGAAACAGTATCAACAAGGTCTTTGGCGGTTTCTTTGCTTCCATCAGCGGGAACTACATTACCCAGTACGATTCATCCAGAAAATTTGAAATAACTGCGCAATTCTCCAGTAAAATGATTCTTTTGATCACCGTTTTAGCGTTCGGTGAACCTCGTTAAAAACGAAGGCGCTTGATATTTTATCTACCGCCGAGGAATCGATAGACCGGTTTCGCAAACCTTGCCATGACGTAAGTAAACGCAAGAGTAACCGGAATGGAAAGAAGATACGTTAAGAAGAAAAGCAACGCGCAGTTATAATTCGTGTCTGCTTTAATCCCTAATTCAAACAATAGTTTGATCGCGTTGACGATAAATAGATGACAGAAGAAGATAAATCCAGATGTCTTGAAAATCAGATAGATATTTTCTTTTTCAAATAAGGTCGTTAAGACATCAAGCGCGAGCCACATTAGAAGCGGCGAAACGAAGCGGTAGCAGTAATAAGCGTAATCCTCATATTGGGTATGATTAAGCGTGAACACCACCGCTAAAACCGCAAGTACGACCAATGGGATGATCGCCATCGTTCTAGGACGGAATGGGTTCATGATTGGGATTTTGAAATAGGCAAGATAAGAGCCCACGAAGAAGAGCGGTATCCAGAGCAATATTCCACCATATTGAGGACGGAAGAACATGTAGACGAAAAAGAGAGCTACCGGAATGATAATCGACCATTTCTTGAGGAACTTAAAGGCAAAATAAAGAATTGGGGAGCACACAAAATAAACAAGCAATGGTCGAACAAACCAAAGGTGAGGATATTCGTTTGAAAGCAAAATGTCGATCACCACAGATTTGAATGTCATCGACACCGCTTCCCCTTTCATTAATGGGAAGGCGATCTGCATGAATAGGAACGCTAGGACGCTCCAAATAAAATAAGGGATAACCAGAGAGAAAAGCTTACCTAAAAGCAACTTCGGGTAGCCCCTCAATGTATATTTAGTGAATAGAAGGTACCCTGAGATAACAAAGAATGTCGGGACGGCAGCTTCACCGATCACTAAGAACAATCGGTGAACGGTATAAGCGAAGTCATATCCAGGCAAATTGACATCTAGAAGTTCGAGGTATGATGCATGAAGCAACATGACGAGCATCGATAAAATAAACGTCGCGTAATAGATTTTGTTAGACAGCACTTTATTCATCGTCAGTATAAATATTGCTTCTTTTTCTAGCCAAAAGCAAAGCTTCATCGTTCAAAAAACAATATTCATGTCACGAAACATTTGTTATGCGGAAAAACCACGGGCATTTTATTGAGGTTTCAAAAGGGAATTGGACGCGTGTTAATAGATCAATTCTATTTCGCGAAATAGACTCAAATATTCAAATAACGCTGCAATTTCCTCTTATTTCAGAAGAATTCCGTCTATTAAAGAGCGAACTCAACGCCTTCTCTAAAAAGGAGAGGCAACACCATCCCCCCTCTACTACGATAGACTGTTCTGCCTTGCCTGTCTGAGGCAGCAAAAGGCAGAGAACCATAGAACGCTCGTTCCCCACCTTTCGATTGATTCAAGTT
>ONWJ01000091.1 GCA_900321535.1 uncultured Erysipelotrichaceae bacterium | reverse complement strand
ATTGCGAAGGATGGTGATGATTGGGATGAAGCATTGAGGACGGACAACATACATCTTTGGATGACGGAACGACATATCGACGATACCAGCATTATAGAAGTCGTTCTCTGGTTCAAGCATCGAAACCAAAACCGCATATTCACACTTCTTTTGGGTGCGGTCTTTATCGAGTTTATCCAGGAAGTCTTCGTTATGATGACGGTTCGTGCTGGCTTCGGACTCGTTTTTCATCTCGAACATGATGGAGATGATTTCGTTATGATCTTCATCGTATTCGCGGTAAACAAAGTCCCCTTTGGTGCCTTCAACAACGGTGTTGTCCTTCTCAAAATAGACTTGCTCAGGATTAAAGTGAGGACGGATTTTATTGAACTCGTTGTAGCAATATTGCTCCAAAGATTCCCCCACCATCTTCACCGATAGACTCAGCTTATAGTTCTTGTAATAAGCAATCTCTTCGTCCTTGGCTTTGATGAGGGCGGCGTGGGTCTCTTCGATTTTCTTCTTTTCGAATTCGGCTTGGGTTCTTTGGGTTTCGAGTTGCCCTTTCAGCTTGGTCATCTCGACTTCGCTTTGGAGTCGGGCTTCTTGAACTGCGTTTTTCTTGGATTCTTCGAAGGCATCGATTTTGGCGTTTAATGCCGCCATAGCCTCTTGCAACTTGCGTTGCTTTTCTTGCTCGACGCGCTCGGTTTCCATCACCGCCGCTTTCTTTTCGGCCTCAGCCGCGGCGAGCTTTTTCTCTAGTTCAGAAAGCGCGACTTCTCGTTTGCTCTCTTCTAGTTTTACCTCGGAAGCGGCTTTTTGGACTTTCGCCTCCATTTCACTAAGTGCTTTTTGAGCTCTCGCTTCTTGCTCAGTCAAAGCGATTTTCTTTTCTTGATCGAATCTTGCCTGAGCTTCTTTCATGCGTTCGTGCAGTTCTTTATCAAAAGACTCATTACGAACTTGCGACAAAAGTTCTGCATATTCATGCTCATCGATTTTGAAGATTTGGCCACAGTGAGGGCAGCGAATTTCCGACATTAATAGACTCCTTTAGTTGAGTTTTGCAGCGTTTTCGAAGTTTTCAAGCGGCCCAAAGTACTTCTTCATTGGGTCATTGATCATCGAAACGTTCTCTCCTAATTCTAACACTTTATCACATGGTAAAGCGTCTTTATCCCAGGTTGGAAGACCGGTTCCGTTTGGGTCACCAGTCTTAATGAAGTTAACCCAGTAATTGGCCATGGTCTTGGACAAGGCGACGTCTTTATCCGTGTAACGATATGGGTATTTGGCTTTCATTGGTTCGAGGTTATCGTAGGCATAAATGATCTCACCAGAATGCCAGGCTCCCATATAGCGGTTTTCTTTGGTGAAGATATAACGATAGACGTTCTCACCGTTATTGATCGCCTGCTTACCCCAAGAGTAATCAGGATAATTGAACCAGTAGGAAGAAATGATGTCGTTATAGATTCGATAGGCTTCCCAATCGTTCTTAGGCTGTCCCGCGGCTTCTAATAACGCATCCGTTTGATCTTTGAACACCGTGCGTAAACGTTGGGCGTAATTGCTCATATTCGGGGATCCGGCGCCGGAGAATAGCCACTGCGGAATGGTGAAAGGATCAGCTTCTTGAAGGTTGCATCCATGGAGCAAGGCTTCTTCGTGGTTACCACCTTCTTGATAAATCTCATAAGGGGTCTTTGGAAGCGCGTATCCATCCACGGTCATCGAATTGTTCTCAAATCTCGTTTTGACCAAGGTTTCTGCCGGAATGGCTCTGAGTTCTTCAATCGTCTTGCAATTGAATTCCTTCATGATGTCCTCGCCCATCTCCATCGCAGTTTGTTTGCTGCGGAAGGTATGAGGAGGGATCTTGGTCGCGATCGAGCTAGATTCGCCGATTGCCTTTTTGAAGAGGCCGTTAGAAAGCGGAGAAACGCACAAAGCGGAAACAGAAGAAGAGCCTGCCGATTCACCCGCGATCGTCACGTTGTTCTTATCGCCATGGAAGAAACCAATGTTATCTCTAACCCATTCAAGGGCGCGGATTTGGTCTAATAATCCATAGTTGCCGGTCGTGTGATTCGGCGATTCCTCCGCTAAGGCAGGATGGGCGAAATAACCGAAGACATTCAAGCGATAGGCAATCGTGACCACGACGATATTTCTCTTAGAGAGCGCCTCGCCATTATAGTCATCGCCAGAGCTCGAGCCATGGAGCAAAGAGCCGCCATGGATATAAACCAAGACAGGAAGATTTTCCGTCGCGCCTTTTGGAGAATAGACGTTTAGGTAGAGGCAGTCTTCGCTTTGACGTTCCAGCGGGACATATTCGAAATCTGGGATATAACTTTGTTCAATGACGATTTTTTGAGCCGAATCAATCCATACTGGATTGCCGCCTTGGATGCATCTAGGACCAAAATAGGTGCAATCTTTGACGCCTTGCCAATTTAATTCTTCTTTGGGCTCTTTCCAGCGAAGCTCTCCAACCGGAGCCTGGGCATATGGAATGCCAGTATAGATATTCGTGTTGCCATCACGCGAGACAACCCCGCGGATTTTGCCATGTTTCAAAGAGACTTCATCGGTATAGACAAGTTCGTTCCATGCATAGGCTCTCTTTGCTTCTCTAGTTGGGCCACCGAAGGCGACGAAACTGCCGATGATCGCGACCGCTCCAATCGTAGAAACGACCTTGATCCATGACCTTACCCTCACTCTAATTAAGAAGGTATAGCCAAAGACGACAAAACTAACGTAGATGAACCATGCGATAGCAAGCGCATAGTAATTGAGTCCGAACATATCAGACAGGAAGAAGAAAAGAATGCCCACTAAGCCCATCACGATGGAAAACGTGATGATAAAGCCGACGTGGCGCTTTTTCTTCACCGGTTCTTTTATCTTCTGATTGGGGTCTCCCTGAGTTTGAGAAACCTCCCCTGGCTTCTTTTCTTCATTATCCATATTTTTTGCCTCGCAAATCATTATACACGAGGAAAAACAGAAAGTTTTCTTTTAGAAACGAAAAGGCTTTAGGCAAAAAATGGTAAGAAAAGAATTCAAAATAATCTTGTTGAATTTCTTTGAATTTCTTTGATACAGGTCTTATACTATCGGCGAAAGGAGTTAGCAAATGGCAGTTAAATGGTTCAGCGCTCGTGAGAAAAACGGCACCGCAAGCTTCTACAACAGCAACCTCACACTGAACATCGTGGCAAGCGTCCCCTTCGAATACGCCTATCGCGTTCAAGTCGGCATCGACGATGACAAAAATATCGTCATTCAGCCCTTATCAAAAGAACGCGTGGAACGTGGCGATTTGGATGAATACGCGATTCAGAAGATTTCAGTCAAGAAGACTTATGCGCGTATCTCTTCCACGAGCCTCATGAAATCCATCGGCGAGGCATTAGGAGTCGAGTTTACAGATTCCCCAAAGAAGTACCTCACCCAATGGGATGAAGTGGAAAACATCCTCACAATTCTGACATCGAAAGGAGTCGTATCATGATCATACTTGATTATCTATGGGCGATTTGGCTCGGCGTGTTCGTCATCGCGTTGATCATCGAAGGCATGTCGAGCGAACTGGTGTCCGTTTGGTTCGCATTCGGTTCATTGGTTGCCTTAATCGTCTCATTGATTCCAGGCGTTGCCTGGTGGGTGCAACTCATCGTGTTCACCGTCGTCTCGGTCGCGACACTCCTCGCCTTACGACCCATCTTGATGAAATTCATGAACCGGCATCAAGTTCAATCCAATGTCGATTCGCTCATCCACAAGAAAGGGAAAATGACCAAAGCTTGTGATCAATTCAATCATGGCGAAGTCAAAGTAAGCGGGGTCATCTGGACCGCGGTATCCCAAGACGAATCCACACCTATCTCCGCCGGCAGCGTCGTTGAAGTCGCTGCAATCGACGGCAACAAACTCATTGTTAAAGAAATTAAGAAAGGAGCATAACTATGCAGCCATGGCAAGTCGCGATCATCGTCATCGCAATCGTCGTATTCATTCTTCTCATCATCCTCGTTACCCGCTTCCGCATCGTTCATCAGACCGAGAAATTCGTCGTTGAGCGTCTCGGCGGATATCACAAAACCTGGGGCACTGGGATCCATTGGCTTGTTCCTTTTGTCGATAATGTCGCCTATAAGATCTCGATGAAAGAGCAGGTTCATGACTTCCCGCCTCAACCGGTCATCACCAAAGATAACGTCACCATGCAGATCGACACCATCGTGTTCTTCCAGGTGACCGATCCAAAGCTCTACGCCTATGGCGTTGAAAGCCCAATCAATGCGATCGAAAGCTTATCTTCCACCACCCTGCGTAACATCATCGGTGAACTTGATCTCGATGAAACCTTAACTTCTAGAGATGTCATCAACACCAAGATGCGCGCAATTCTTGATGAAGCTACCGACCCATGGGGCATCAAAGTCAGCCGCGTCGAGGTCAAAAACATCCTCCCACCGAAAGACATTCAAAACGCGATGGAACGTCAGATGCGTGCCGAGCGTGAAAAGAGAGAAAAGATCCTTCTCGCCGAAGGTCAGCGTCAATCCGCGATTTTGATCGCCGAAGGTGAAAAGGAATCCTTGATCCTTAACGCCGAAGCTGAAAAGCAGGCCGCTATCAAAAAGGCGGAAGCCGAAGCCGAATCCATCCGCAAAGTCAAAGAGGCGGAAGCCCAAGGTATCCTTGTGGTTCGCCAAGCTGAGGCTCAAGGTCTCAAACTCTTGAAAGACGCTGATCCAAACGATATGGTTTTGACCTTAAAATCCTACGAAGCGCTCATGAAAGTGTCCGAAGGACAGGCCACCAAGTTGATCATTCCTTCCAACCTCACCAACGTCACTTCTGTCGCCTCCGCCATCAAGGAAGTTGT
>ONWJ01000063.1 GCA_900321535.1 uncultured Erysipelotrichaceae bacterium | reverse complement strand
TCTTTCCCAAAAGGATTCTCGCCATATAGGATTTCGTATCATCTCCTAAATATGGAAGGATTTTGTTGCCCTTGTTCACGCCTAAAATCAATAAGCCAGAAGCGAATGGATCTAAGGTCCCTAGATGCCCTACCGAACGGGTATGGAATAATTTGCCGATCTGATTATCGACTTGGCGAGAAGTCATGCCGACTGGTTTATCGATAAATAGAATGCCGCCATTTCTCATAACCGGTATTATACGTGAAAATCCTGAGGATGTCCTTTCGTTTGCGTCCCCACTTATGCAATCAGCGAAACATCTTCATCCACGATTTATACAGTGTATAGTAATACTATTCTAATTCCGATTGAACCACAAGAAAAGCCCTGCGCAAACAGGGCTTAACGTTATTCGATATCCTCGATATGGACATCCTTATGAGGTTCATCTTCCTTCCGAAGCGCCTCTTCTAATCGCAAGGCGGATTCAAGAGACTCATCTAAGAAGAAACGGATTTTCGGAACCTTGTAGACATCCATTTTTTTGGCTAAAGAGGTACGCACGAACCCTTCGGTCGCTTTTAAGGCTTCTAGGTTCTGCTTTGGGTATTTCGCGTCCATGAAGGAAACATAGACTTTCGCTTCCGAGAAATCGGGGGCGAGTTTCACTTCATTGACCGACACCATCCCGATGGATGATTTCTTCAGCTCGAAGTTGACGATATCGGAGATATTCCTTTGATACAAGGCTTTTAATCTACCGTGCCGATCCGCCATTGGTTACTCCTTCTCGACGAATTCGTAGCCTTCGACGATGTCGCCTTCTTTGATGTCATTATAGCCGTCGATGGTAAGGCCGCATTCGAAGCCTTCTCTGATTTCCTTCGCATCGTCTTTATAACGCTTGAGGGAACCAAGTTTGCCATCATAGATGACCACGCCATCGCGGATCAGGCGGATTTTGCAGTTGGCCTTCAACGAGCCAGAGGTGACATAAGAACCGCCGATCGTGCCGACTTTGGAGATCTTATAGATGTGTCTGATTTCGGCTTGACCGAGGATGGTTTCGACTTTTTCGGCGACCTTAAGGCCTTTTAAGGATGCTTCCATCTCATCGAGCAATTCATAGATGATCTTGTGGAGATGGATTTCGACTTTGTTTTCTTCGGCTAGCTTTCTAACGCGGGCATCTGGACGGACGTTGAATCCGAAGATGATCGCATGAGAGGCGGTCGCAAGAAGGATGTCAGAGTCGCTGATGGCACCAGCGGAAGCCGCCAAAACATGGATTTTAGCCTGTTCATTCGACATTTTCTCAAGATTATGCTTGAGGGCTTGGGCAGTACCATCGCTATCGGCTTTGACCAAGATGTTGATATCTTTGACCTTGCCTTGATTGACGAGGTTGTTGAGATCATTGAGCGACATCGCCGCACTTCCTGCGCGGGCTTCAAGTTGTTTCGCCATGGCACGTCTTTCAGCGATTTCACGAGCCTGACGCTCTTCTGGGAAGGCCATGAAGCGGTCGCCAGCGCTAGGAACCGCGGAGAGGCCAATTACCGATACTGGGGTGGCTGGTTCAGCAGATTTAAGTACGGCGCGGTGTTCGTTGGTCATGCGTCTGATCTTGCCATAGGCTTCGCCGACGACAACATAGTCCCCTGCTTTCAAAGTACCATTTTGGACAAGCAAAGTGGCTTTTGGACCTTCGCCTTTATCAAGTTCAGCCTCTAAGACCGAACCAATGGCGTAACGATTGGGGTTGGCTTTAAGTTCGAGCATCTCGGCTTTGAGCAAAATGATCTCAAGCAATTCGTCGATGCCGGTTTTGGCTTTGGCGGAAATCTCCGCGACCATGACGTCGCCGCCATATTCTTCGGCGATGACATCGTGGGCCATGAGCTCTTCTTTGACTTTATGCGGATTGACGCCTGGCTTATCCATCTTGTTGATGGCAACAATGATAGGAACGCCAGCGGCTTTCGCGTGGTCAATCGCCTCGATGGTCTGTGGCATGACGCCGTCATCAGCGGCAACGACCAAGACAACGATATCGGTCACCGAAGCGCCGCGAGCGCGCATCGCGGTGAAGGCGGCGTGCCCTGGGGTGTCGATGAAGGTGATTTTCTGTCCGTTGATCTCTTTTTGGTAAGCACCGATTTCCTGAGAGATGCCTCCGGCTTCGGTATCGACGACGCGGGAATTACGGATCGCGTCGATCAAAGTGGTTTTGCCATGGTCAACGTGTCCCATGATGGTGACAACCGGTGGACGAGGCAATAAAGAGGCGGGATCATCTTGGATCTCGAGCTCTTCGAAATGAGTTTCATCGACGATTTTCTCGCGCTTGAAGTCGTAATTGTATTCCAAGCAGATCTCACCGATGGTCTCATCATCGAGAATTTGGTTGATGGTCACCGTCTTTCCTTGCATGAAGAGGAATTTGATGATGGCCGGGATAGGTACGTTGATGGCTTTGGAAAGCTCGCCGACGGAAAGCGGTTTGGTGTAGACGAAGACGCCGCCATTGACGACAGCATAGTCCTCTTTGCGCTTTTGTCCGCCGGGGGTGAAATTGGAAACCCTGCCTTGTTTGTTGCCGGGTTTTTTGGGATCGTATCCTGGTTTTTTCTTCATAACTCTCCTTTCTGCGGCGCGATTTCCTCTAATGCGAGTACTTTCTTGGCCGCCTTTGGATGAAGAATCGCTATCGCGGAGAGCTCAGGGTAGCCAAGAGCTTCTCCTAGCTGCGTCTTGGTCGAAGCGACATAGACGCGCTTATGATAATGGGCCGCTTTGTCGCTGATGGCTTTGGCGACCGCTTCCCCCGCATCGCTAGCGATGACGATGAGGGAGGATTTCGGTACGGCGGATTCCACCGCTTTTCCGATGATCAGGTTGCCTCCTTTTCGAAGCAACCCTAAGAAGCGCAATGTCTCTTCCTTCATAAGAGTTCCTCCAATCGCTGGAGCAATTCGTTTGAAGGCGAGGCATGAAGATGACGGGTGAAGAGATTTTTCTTTACCGCAGTTGCAAGCGCTTCTTTGCTTTTGAGTAGATAGCAGCCTCTTCCAGGAAGGACATGTTTCTCGTCGAGGACGAGGGTTCCGTCGATGACGACGAAGCGGAGGAGACGATCTTTGGGATACGTCTTCCTCGATGCGATGTCCATCCTAGTCGGGGTTAGCTTCATAATGATTAGTTCTCGTCGTCGTAATAACGATCGTATTCGTTGTATTCTTCGTCGATATCGGACTCTTCTTCATCATCGTAGAGATCGATGTCGGCTTCATCTTCTTCGTTCATGGCCGCGAGTTCTTCCTCGGTGTAGATGGCCATGCCAGTTGGGGCAGTCGGCTTGATTGGATCGCGCTTGACTTCCTCTTCGGTGATCTTGCGTGGGCGCTTGCTGCCTTTGGTCGTGGTCTTGCGTTCGCGGGTCTCATCGAGTTCGCGTTCAAGATCGGAAAGGGTCGTGGTCGTCTTGACATCGGTGGTCTGGGCCTCTTCCTCTTTCACTGGCTCTTCTTCCGGAGCTTCGGCTTGTTCAGCGGCCATTGCGGCGCGCTTAGCAGCTTCTTCGGCTTCGCGGCGTTTGGCTTCGGCAACCGCAGCAAGGGCAGCCGCGGCTGGGTTGATCGCTTCGGCTGGGAATTCTTCTGGATTGGCGCTGGCTTTTGGCGCGACGGCTGGCTTTTCTGGGAGCGGTTCGGCCTTGGTCTCTTTGGCGCTGGCGGCTTTAGCAGCAGCTTCTTCGGCGGCTTTTCTTGCTTCTTCCGCTTCTTCAGCAAGGCGACGGGCCTCTTCTTCGGCTGCGCGGCGGGCTTCTTCGCGACGACGCGCTTCCTCGAGGGATTTTTTAGCGTATTCTTCGCGTTCTTGCAGACGCTTTTCTTCTTCCGCCATCTTGAGGGCCATCTCACGGGTGATGTAATCGATGCCTTCTGCATCTTCTTCCGAGAGATAAGTGATCTTGTAACCGGTGAGTTTGGAGGCCAAGGAAAGGTTGGCTTTGTAACGGTTATAAGCGATGATCTGGTCGTTAGGAACGACGACTTCGGCGGTCTTATCTTCTTCAACGACGATGACGCCGAGGGCTTGAGAAGGACGCACCGCTTCCATGATGAATAATGGAGCGAATGGAGAATAGTTGATGATATCGATCTTCTCTTTGCCTTTGCCATTACCAAGTTGGCCGACGATCTTTTGGATGCGGCTGCCGCCTTGTCCGATGCAAGCGCCGGTTGCATCGACGTCTTCATTGTTGGAATAGACGGCGACTTTGCTTCTTACGCCGGCTTGACGGGCGATGGCTTTGATGACGACGGTGCCGTCATAAATCTCGTGGATTTCTTCTTCGAAGAGTCTCTTGAGGAAGCCTTCGGAAGAACGGGTAGCCTCGATTTGAGGTCCGCGCTTCTTGGTGTTTGGGTTGACGGCTTCATTCGCGGATTTGACTTCTTGGATATAAACCTTGATGGAATCGCCGACTTTGAAATATTCATCGCCGATGAGTTCGCGTCTGGTGAGTTCGACGGTCGTGCGTCCGATGTTGACGAAGACGTTGCGGTCGTCGGCTTTTTCGACCACGCCCACCATCATCTCGCCGATATGGTCTTTGTAGATGGTGTAAAGTGCGCTGCGCTCAGCTTCGGCCAAACGCTGACGGAGGTTGGATTTGACCGCCATGGCGATGGCTTTGGAGAAGTCGCTGAGTTCGGCTGGGATCGCGATCTTTTCGCCGACTTTGGCTTTTTTGTTGATCTTTTTGGCTTCGGCGAGTTCGATTTCGACGTAGTCATCTTCGACCTCATCGACCACGGTTTTCATCTGACCGAGTTCGATGGTTCCTTTCTCGATATCGACGTGGCAATAGACTTCCGCGTCTTCCCATCCGCCGAGGACTTTGAGATAGGTTTTCTGCAAAGCTTCCTCGAGGGCGATGCCGACATCTTCTTCGGAAAGGGATTTGGAAGCGGCGAGTTCTTTGACCGCTTCAACGATTTGTTTGGTGTCCATTTCTTTGTTTTCCTTTTTCTAATTTAGAATTCAATGGCCAAGCGCGCCTTATCGACGTCGCTGGATGGGAAGGCGTAGATGAGCTTTCTGGTCTTGGCTTTGACCTGCAGCTGCACCTGCCCGTCTTCGATCTGGATGAGGGTTCCCTCAACATAGTTCTCGCCTTTATATGGCGTGCTTAGATGGAGATTGACATACCGCCCGACATATTCGCCTAATCGACTGGGGTCGATGGGCTTCTCTGCCCCGAGGCTAGAGACATCGAGGGTATAAGGCTCCTGGATGGGATCTTCTTCGTCAAGCAGCGACGAGACCAATTCGCTTACGTGGACGATTTCCTCAAGCGAGATGGGGGCGACGCGGTCGACGGTGATCTGAAGGGATGCGTTCTTGCCCGGCTTATAATGGACCGAGTAGAGTTCATAGCCTTCTTCTAGAAGCTTGGTTGTGATGATGGATTTGATTTTGTCTTCTACCAAGATCGTTCCTCCTTGCAAAGCAAAGGCGGTCAATGGAGACCGCCTAAAAATCTATGTCTTCACGGAACCGCTACGGGATTTCCGCAGTGCTTATTATACGCATATGGGCGTGTGGAGCAAGAGCCAAATTAGCTAGACCTGTAAGAAGCAAAAAACCTGTTTTGCATTGCGAATGTTTCCCTAGGTCGCCGAAAGCGAATGAAAGCGAATCAAATGTATTCGATGGGCAAGCAGATGAGGTTTTCGCGCAGGCTCACCTTGTTGGGGCTGCTGGAGATGATGACCCCAAGCCCGCGTTTCTTATCGATGTCCTTATCCAACACATCAAAGGAGGCGGCGTCACCGACATTGGGCATGTCCTTCTTCTTGATTTCGATGGGATAAAGGACGCCGTTCTCCTCGATGATCAGATCGATTTCGGATTCGACGGTCGTGACGATTTCCTCTCCATCCGCGTTGATGCGTTTTTTGATTCTGTCTTTGCCGTTGTAATAGAAGACGCGCTTGGAATAATCTTTGCCTTCATTGGCGAAGCTCTTGATGATCTCATTGACGATGAAGGTTTCGAAGAATTCCCCGTTTTTGGCGCCTTTTTCCAATTGATCCCTGGTGAGCCAGCCTGTCAAAAAAGCGGCAAGCCCGGTGTCGCGGAAATAGATCTTTGGGGATTTAATCGCCCTGTTGAGATGAGAATTGAAATAAGGCTGAAGCAGATAGACGATGTTGGTCTTCACTAAGATGGAGAGCCACTCCTTGATGGTGACCGCAGACACTCCTACGTCATTGGCGATGTTCTCGTAATTGAGGATCGTCCCGGTTCTTGCCGCGACCGCGGTCAGAAAGCGGACGAAGGCGGTGAGGTCTTTGATTTTCGTTTCCGTGAGGACATCTTTCTCAAGATAAGTTTGAACGTAGGAGGAATAGAATTCCTCCCAATCTTTGTTGGGATTATCGTAGAGCTCAGGATAGCTCCCGCGGTGGATGAAAGACCAGATGTCTCCGTAATTTTTCAGATGTTTTTTCCGCTCGGAAAGGTATGCCTCGGTAGGGACGAAATGGGCGTGGAAATCAACCTCATGAATCTCTCTGAGCGATAGCCCCGTCATCTCGATGATCGAAGTGCGGCCCGAAAG
>ONWJ01000001.1 GCA_900321535.1 uncultured Erysipelotrichaceae bacterium | reverse complement strand
CTTAGTCAGCGAAGCGGACTAAGACGACTTCGGCGCAGTCGCCACGGCGTGGACCAAGCTTATAGGACTTGGTGTAGCCGCCTTTGCGATTGGCCTGGGCTTTTGCGACGTCATTGAAGAGGACATCGAGTGCATCGCGGCCGTCTTTGCGGACGACATTGGTGCGAACGACCTGCGCGGCAAGGCGACGGGCGTGGAGGTCTCCACGCTTGCCAAGGGTGACGAGGTGATCGGCAAGCTTTTTGAGCTCGGCGACGACACCAGAGGTAACCTTGACTTCGCCATTGAGGATGAGGTCAGTGACCACATTGCGAAGCATCGATTTGTTCTTCGAAGCGGTATAACCAGCTTTGAAGCGCACACCGGCTTTGCCGTGGACGTTTTTTCTTCCTTGTGCTGCCATTGTTGTTATTCTCCTACATAGTCACGGAAGTGGAGGCCGATACCGGCGAGTTTCTCCTTGACTTCCTTGAGTGATTTCTTGCCCAAGTTGCGGACTTTCATCATCTCGTCTTCGCTCTTTTGGGTGAGCTCTAAGACGGTGGTGATGCCAGCGCGCTTGAGGCAGTTGTTGCTACGAACGCTGAGATCGAGTTCTTCGATGAGCATGTTCGTGTAACGGTTTTCTTCGACCTTGGTCTCTTCTTTGACAAGACGATATCCAGCGACATCGGCTTCGAGGTTGACGAAGTTCTTGAAGTGGGCCACGAGAAGTTGGGCGGCAAGGGCCACTGCTTCATGTGGGACGACCGAACCGTCGGTGGTGACCTCTAAGGTGAGCTTATCAAAGTTTGGATCGTGCTCAACACGGGTCGGCTCGACGTTATAAGAGACTTTGACGACCGGGGAGTAATTGGAATCGGTGACGATGACTCCGACGGTGTCGATTTTGCGAAGGGTTTTGTTCACATCGGCGGCGACATATCCCCTGCCGTTTCCGACATAGATGGTCATTTCGAGGTGGCCATCTGCATTGAGATGGGCGATCTCGAGGTCTTTGTTGACCACTTCGACGAAGGCTGGGAGGTCAAGGTCGCCGGCTTTGATGACGGCTGGGCCTTTGACATCGACGGAGATGCGTTTGAGTTCAGTGGACTCATCATCGATTTTCAAGATGAGGTCTTTGAGGTTCAGGATGATCGCGGTGACGTCTTCTTCCACGCCTTTGAGGGCGGTGAATTCATGACGAGCGCCTTCGATCTGAACCGCGACGACACTGGCGCCTGGAAGGGCGGAGAGAAGCACGCGGCGAAGGGCATTGCCCAAGGTGATTCCGAATCCTCTTTCTAATGGCTTGACGACGAACTTGCCATAATTCTCAGATTCATCTTCAGTGACGATTTCGACTTTAAATGGTTCGAATGGCTTTGGTAAAACCATTTCTTCGACCTTTTCGTTTTTGGCCATAACATTCCTCCTTATTTAGCTGCAACGAAATAGCGGTGTAGAGGAACTAGCCCCTTGGACGCTTTGGTGGGCGGCATCCGTTATGTGGAACGGGTGTCGTGTCTTCGATGGAGAGGACTTGCAGACCGACGGTGGTCAACGCGCGGACCGCGGATTCGCGGCCAGCACCTGGGCCTTTGACTTCGACATCGACCTGGCGGAGACCTTGATCAAATGCGGTCTTGCCAGCGGCTTCGGCGGCGAGCTGGGCTGCAAATGGGGTGGATTTCTTCGCACCTTTGTAGCCAAGGGCACCGGCAGAGCTCCAGGCGATGACGTTGCCGGAAACATCGGTGATGGTGATGATGGTGTTGTTGAAGGTCGCGTGGACATGGGCGACGCCTTTGGTAAAGGAGCGTTTGATCTTCTTTTTGCGGGCAGTCGTGGATTTCTTTTGTGCCATAAATGATCGTTCCTCCTAATTACTTGGTCGCCTGCTTCTTGTTGGCGATGGTCTTTCTCTTACCTTTGCGCGTACGGGCATTGGTGCGGGTACGTTGGCCACGGACAGGAAGGCCTTTTTTGTGGCGTACGCCACGGTAGCAACCGATTTCGGTGAGGCGCTTGATGTTCAGCGCGACTTCACGGCGAAGATCGCCTTCGGTGTGGTATTTGGCAACCTCGGCGCGGAGAGCGGTCAATTGCTCATCGGTGAGGTTTTTGGTGCGGATGTCAACGTCGACGCCGGCATCAGCGCAGATTTTCGCAGCGGTCGTATCTCCGATGCCATAGATGTAGGTGAGAGAGACGACGATGCGCTTTTCGTTAGGGATATCAACCCCGACAATACGTGCCATATTGTTCTAATTCCTTTCTTGCCGATCAACCCTGGCGCTGCTTGTGCTTTGGGTTGGGGCAAATAACCATGACTTTGCCATGCCTGCGGATGACGCGGCACTTATCGCAAATCGGTTTGACAGATGGTCTTACTTTCATGTGCTTTTGCTCCTAATTAGGTGTTCGCTTGTCCTTTTACTTCAGTTGCGATAACGGAAGGTTATGCGGCCCCGTGTTAAGTCATAAGGTGAGAACTGGACAGTGACTCTATCACCCGGCAAGATGCGAATGTAGTTCATTCGTATTTTCCCGGAAACGGTGGCCTGGACCACTGCTCCATTGGCTAACTTCACCTTGAAGTTGGCATTGGGGAGACATTCCAATACCGTAGCCTCCACTTCGATGCAATCTTCTTTGCTCATGCTTTCTCCTTTACAGTTTGGTGAGAATCTCATAGCCATCATCCGTGACGACGATGGTGTTTTCGTAATGGCTGGTGAGCCCGCCGTCTTTGGAAACGACGGTCCAGCCGTCCTTGAGGACACGCACGGCTGCGTTATGCTCAAGGATCATCGGTTCGATGCAGATGGTCATGCCCTTGCGCAGGATTGGTCCTGTGCCGGGTACGCCATAGCAAGGAATCATCGGATCTTCATGCATGGTTCTGCCAATGCCGTGACCGGTATATTCCCGGGCGACGGAGCAGCCATGGCTCTTCGCTGTAGCTTCGATTGCGGCAGAGATATCCCCTAAGTGGATCCCTGGTTTTACCAGGGACACAGCATTATCGAAGGATTCCTTTGCGATTTCAATCATTTTCAACGCTCTTTGAGAACAAATTCCCACTGGGAAGGTTCTGGCCGCGTCTGCGCAGTAGCCGTTTTTCTTAGCCACGATGTCGATGGTGACGATGTCCCCATCCCGAAGAATCTTCTTCGGTGAGGGAATCCCATGCAAGATGACTTCGTTGACGGAGGCGCAGATGGAGGCGGGATAGCCGCAGTAATTGAGTTCTGCGGAGATCGCCCCATTGTCGCGGAAGAGCTGATCGATGAAGTCGTTGAGGGTTTGGGTAGAGACCCCTGGTTGAATCAAGGGTTCCACCTTCTCAAACGCCAAGGCAACCACGCGGCCGGCCTCTTGGATGAGACCGACCTCGCGTGGTGACTTGAGAATGATCATAGTTACTTGCTCTCCTTTAGAAGCTTGGAAACTTCTTCAAATAGAGCAATGTGCCCTACCATGCCATCGAAATGGTGGTAGAGACCCTCAGCCTTGTAGAAGTCCACAAGCGGCTGAGTGGATTTGTAGTAGTTCTCCAAACGGACCTTGAAGGAATCCGCGTTATCGTCTTTGCGTTGAATCAGGGTCGATCCGCAGCGGTCGCAGATGCCATCTAGACGTGGTTTCATATTGACCACGTGGAAGGAAGCGCCGCATTTGGGGCAAACCCTGCGCCCGGCGATACGGGAGAGGAGTTCCTCATCAGGGACAGTGATGTCGACGACGAGGTTGACGGGGCGTCCGATGCTTGGGCCAAGCGCTTTGAGTGCTTCGGCCTGTGGGATGGTGCGTGGGAAGCCATCAAGGAGATAGCCAGACGCGCAGTCATCTTTGAGAAGACGCTCCTTGACCAATTCGATGGTCAATTCATCGGGGACGAGGTTGCCGGCTTCGATGATGGCCTTGGCTTGGAGCCCGAGTGGGGTTCCTTGCGAAATGGCCTCGCGGAACATGTCTCCGGTGGAGATATGAGGCAACTCGAATGCGTCGACGATCTTCTTGGCGATGGTGCCCTTGCCAGCTCCTGGCGGGCCCATGAGGATGATGTTGAGCATGATCAGATGCCTCCTTTGACTTCTTCGAAGGACTTGCCAGCGAGCAAGCCATCGATCTGAGAATTCAACTCGATCGCGACGCCGACCATAATGATCATGCCGGTTCCGCCTAAAGCGAGCGAGGAATCATTCCCGAAGATGCCAGAGAGTACTAAGACGACGGGCAAGGCCGAGATGACCGCAAGCGCGATGGCGCCGATGCAGGTGACGCGATTGAGGACTTTGGAGACATAACGCTGGGTCTCCTTGCCTGGACGAACGCCAGGAATATACGAACCGTTCTTTTGGAAGTTATCCGCAAGCTGTTCGGGATCGATCTGCATCTCCGCATAGAAGAAGGCGAAGAGGATGATCAAGGTGAGATAGATGAGGAGGCCCCAAGGCATCGCCCAGCTCGATCCATTGACCCCTGGCATCCAATACAGCTCCGAATAGGAGAATATCTTAAGCCACTGGGCATTGGCCGCATCGGCGGAGATGAAACTCGCGATGACCGATGGCGCCATGAGGATGGAGGAGGCGAAGATGACGGGGATAACACCGGCAGAGTTGACTTTAATCGGCAAGAAGGAGGCTTTCGCCAAGGAGGCGTTTTGCCCGCCTTTGCCAGCATGCTGTACCGGGATTTTGCGTTTCGCAAGCTCGAAGAAGACAACGCCAGAGACGATGGCAACCAGAGCCAAGATGTAGAGGGCGAATTGGAACGATCCGCGGATGATCGCGGTAGAACCGTGATCTTGGTTGTAGACGATCCATTTGCTCCATGCAGTGGAAATCTGCATTGGGATGGAACGTACGCATCCGGCAAAGATGATGACCGAGATGCCGTTGCCAAGGCCTTTCTCCGTGATTTGGTCGCCAAGCCACATGGTGAGCATGGCGCCGGCGAGAACGACGGTGACAATGTAAACGTAAGTCCAGAAGTTGTCCGCCAATGTCAGTTCAATGTAACTCGAATTCTGCATTGTGCGGATGATGCCATATGCCTGCACCGCGCCAAGAAGCAAGGTGAGGTAACGGGTTGCCATCTCAATCTTCTTCCTGCCGTATTGGCCTTGCTTAGACAGTTCAGTCAATGCAGGAAGCACATCTTTCGATAACAATTGGACGATGATTTGGGCGGTAATGTATGGGGAGACACCCAAGGCAAAGACCGAGAAGTTTTGAAGCGCACCGCCGCCGAGCAAGTTCATCATAGCGAGAGCATTGCCCGAATTCATGGCGTTATTGAGCTCTTCTAACGGCTTAACTCCAGGAACCGTAATAGCCGCCCCGATTCGAATGACAAAGAGAATCATGATCGTAAAGAAGATACGACCGACAATTTCCTTGTTTTTGAAGATCGAAGCCAGTTTATGCATTATTCGATCACCTTTGCTTCGCCGCCAGCAGCTTCAATCGCCGCTTTGGCGGAGGCACTGAAGGCCTTGGCTTCGACGACGAGCTTCTTGGTGAGCTTGCCGTTTCCGAGGACCTTGATGCCGTCGAATTCTTTCTTGAGGATCTTCTTCTCAAGGAGGACCGCCGCGTTGACGGTGGCGCCATTATCGAAGCGATCTAAGACAGAAAGATTGACAGTCGCATAAACGGTTGGGCGATTCTTGTGGGTTTTGCGGACGCCGAACTTTGGAAGACGGCGAGCGATTGGGGTCTGGCCACCTTCGTAGCCGTTGGATTTGGTGTGGCTATGAGCGCCTTGGCCTTTCTGGCCTTTGCCGGCGGTCTTGCCATTGCCAGATCCGCGTCCCCTGCCCTTGCGGAAGGAATCCTGACGGGCTCCTTCGATGTTATGTAAATCGTGAAGGGAGGACATGATTATTTATCTCCTTTCGCAGCTTCCTCGCGGCGTTTGGCAC
Source organism: uncultured Erysipelotrichaceae bacterium (assembly GCA_900321535.1). Lineage (GTDB taxonomy): Bacteria > Bacillota_I > Bacilli_A > RFN20 > CAG-826 > Alloenteromonas. The sequence continues at coordinate 228 of ONWJ01000001.1, read as the reverse complement.
GCTCGGCAGCTTTCTTGGCTTTGAGCTCTTCCTCGGTCTTCTTGCCGCGGAGGACCATGACCTTCTCGTAATTCTTTAAGCCGAGAAGACCATTGTCAGTGGCGCGTAAGACGTTGATCGGGGCAGTAGAGCCATAGACTTTGGAAACGACGTTCTTGATGCCAGCAAGCTCGAGGATGGCGCGGACCGCACCACCGGCGACGATACCGGTGCCTGGGCGAGCGGCTT